>CALCRH010000150.1 GCA_937894515.1 uncultured Clostridia bacterium
CTTGAACAACAACGTGCCGAAACAGACAATGATCAGAAACAACCTGAAAAGAATGAGTCAGTATTTGGAAGATACCAACGTGAAACGATGCCACCGTTCGTATATGGTGAATATGGATCATGCGAAATTGCTGCGTCGTGAAAAGGATGGTATCTTCATAGAGTTGGGCATAGATGGTGTGCCTGTGATTCCCATATCGAAGACCTATTCCGACAGTATTTCGCAATGGCTGGTGAATAAAAGCAGCAAGGAGTAGCCCATATTTCACCCCTAAATGGTGATTTTCACCCCTAAATAGGCGTTTCCGACCCCTCGGAAACGCCTATGTCCCTTTTTTTTTTCGGGAAGAAAATTATTGTTCACCTTTGCAGCGTCGAAACAAAAAACGAACTTTTAGCGGACAATGATTATGAGACATTTTTTGTGTACTTTAGAGGATGTGACAAGGAAACTGTGGGAAGATGCTGCATTGAGCAACTACAGAGGTGAGATTTTCACACATGCAGACGTAGCTGCTGAAATTGCAAGGTTTCATATTTTGTTTAAACAAATAGGTATTCGTAAGGGTGACAAGATAGCCATCGTTGCCAAGAACTCTGCACAATGGGCTACGGCTTTTCTGGCATCTGCCACCTATCATGCGGTTGCGGTTCCTCTCTTGGCCGATTTTACTTCCGAAAGCATTCAGGATTTGGTGAACCATTCGGACAGTGTGTTGCTTTTTACCGATAATCAACATTGGTGTGGATTGCACGAAGAACAATTGCCGTTGCTGAAGGCGGTAATCAATGTAGAAGACTTTACGTGTATGTATGCTTCGAATGAAGAAATAAAGCGGATATTCGATGATTTGGACAACGAATACAAGCGTGTTTTCCCAACAGGATTGACACCCGAAATGATTCATTACGCTTGCGATGACTTGGATGAATTGACAGTCATCAATTATACATCGGGCACAACAGGCCAACCGAAAGGTGTTATGCTTTCGGCACGCAGCATATCGTCGAATATATGTTATAGCCATCGAAACATTCCTGTTTCTGCCGGCGACAAGTCCATCTGTATGCTTCCATTGGCTCACATGTATGGCTTGACAATAGAATTCCTGTATGCTTTCTTGGGTGGTGCCAATGTGTATTTCCTCACCAAGACACCATCGCCATCAGTGCTTATGCAGGCTTTTGCCGACATTCGCCCTTTCATTCTCATCAGTGTGCCACTGGTAATGGAAAAGATAGTGAAGAACAAGGTTGCGCCACCATTCAAACAGGCGGAGTTTGATATCATGTACGGCAAGGGCATTTCCCGGGAGGGTGATGTGCTTGACCTGGCGGTAAGCGCGGGACTGGTGGACAAGGCAGGCGCATGGTTCGCCTACAACGGCGAAAAGATCGGCCAGGGCCGTGAAAATGCCAAGCAGTACCTTGCCGACAACCCCGAAGTATTTGACGAGCTGGAGCACAGGATCCGCGCCATGCAGGGCTGGGAAGCCGGCGCTGACGGTGCTTCGGAAGCCGTAAAAGAAAACGAACCCGGTGATATGGAGTGAAAATGACCCATATCGTAAGCAGCATATCCGGATATGACAAAAAACGATGGAAGGTCACACTCGATGAAGGAGCGGTGACCTTCCTTCTTTATAAGGGCGAAAAGAAACTGCTTCCCGAATGCGGGGAGGAAGGCGCCGGGCCTGAGCTTTCCGAAGAACAGTACCGGTACATCCTGGAGGAAGTGCTTCTTCCCCGGGCAAAGAAACGCGCGTTGTATTATCTGAAAAATGCCGACAAGACAGAATTTCAGATCCGGCGGAAGCTTTCGGAAGGATTTTATCCGGAAGAGATCATCGGGAAGGTCATGGAGTTTCTTAAGCACTATGATTTTGCCGATGACAGGCGTTATGCCGAAAACTACATCGAAGCAAAACAGGGCGCCCTTTCCAAACGGGAAATGGAGATGAAACTCAGGCAGAAGGGCATCAGCGGGGAGAGCGTGAAAGAGATCCTTAACGAAATCACCGCCGAAGACGAATACGCCGCCTGTGAAAAGGCGCTCCGGAAAAAATACACCGGCGATCCCCGGAAGGACTTCGCCTTTCTGGCCAGAAAAGGATATCCGTTCGATGCCATCGAACATGCGATCAATACCCTGCATAAGGAGAACGACAATGGATGAGAAAAGACCTTTAATTCAGTTTCAGAACATCGTCATGATCTTCGAGGATAACCAGGTGGTGTTAAAGGGCATCAATCTGGATATCATGGAGAATGAGTTTGTGACCCTGCTCGGACCTTCGGGATGCGGAAAAACCACGCTCTTACGGATCCTGGGCGGCTTTCTGGAACCGACAGAAGGAAAGGTCATTTTCGACGGCGAGGATATCGCCAAGCTTCCCCCGCATAAAAGGGAACTGAATACCGTATTCCAGAAATACGCGCTGTTCCCCCATTTAAATGTATATGAAAACATTGCCTTCGGTCTGCGCATCAAGAAAATGTCCAATGACCTCATTGAGCAGAAAGTCATGAAGATGCTGAAACTCATCGGCCTGGAAGGTTATGAAAAGAAAAACGTAACGCTCATGTCCGGCGGCCAGCAGCAGCGTGTGGCCATTGCCCGGGCGCTGGTGAACCGCCCCAAGGTGCTGCTTTTGGATGAGCCGCTGGGTGCATTGGATAAGAGGCTTCGCAAGGATATGCAGATCGAGCTGAAGCGGATCCAACAGCAGATGGGTATCACGTTCATCTACGTGACCCACGACCAGGAAGAAGCACTGACCATGTCCGATACGGTGGTGGTGCTCAGCCGCGGACGAATTCAGCAGATCGGCACGCCGGAGGACATCTATAACGAGCCGAAGAACGCCTTTGTGGCGGACTTTATCGGCGAGAGCAATATTCTGAACGGTCATATGGTCCGGGACGGCGTGGTGCGTATGTACCGCCGGGAATTCCAATGTGTGGACAAGGGCTTTGCCCCCAACGAGCCGGTGGACGTGGTCATCCGTCCCGAGGACATTGACATCGTTCCCGTGGAACAGGGTCAGATCGTGGGCACCGTGACCAACGTGACCTTTAAGGGGATGCAGTACGACATCATCGTGGATCTGGGCGGCTTCAAGTGGCTGATCCAGACCACCGATCACTCTCCTGTGGGTGCACAGGTGGGCGTGAAGATCGACCCCGACGGCTTCCACATTATGAAGAAGAGCGAATACTCCGGACAGTTCGGTGACTACTCCTCTTACTCCGAGGAATATGAGGAGATGGGTGATGCCGGCGTGGAGCCGGAAGAGGAGGAGAGCGAGGATGAAAACTAAACTCTCCCGTTTCGCGGTACCCTATGTGGTGTGGATGGCGCTTTTTGTGGTGGCGCCCATCATCATCATGGTGATCTACGCCTTTACCAGTGCTGCCGGTGGCTTTACCTTTGGCAACTTTGTGAAGATGGGCACTTACGCCGAGGTGTTTTTCCGCAGCTTCAAGCTGGCCATCATCGCCACGATCGTCTGCCTGCTCATTGGCTACCCCGTCAGCTACGTGATGAGCCGTGAGGGAAAGCGCTTTCAGAAGATCGCCATGGTGCTCATCATGCTGCCCATGTGGATGAACTTCCTGCTGCGTACCTATTCCTGGATGTCCATTCTGGAGAACAATGGCCTTTTGAATCAGCTTTTCCAGAAGATCGGCGTCATCGCCGCCTACAATGCCATTTTCGGTACGGATATCAAATATTTCCACATGATCGGCACCCCCGGCGCGGTGGTGCTGGGCATGGTGTATAACTATCTGCCCTTTATGATCCTGCCGATCTATTCGGTCATCATCAAGCTGGACCTGTCACTGGTGGACGCGGCCCGGGATCTGGGCGCCAATACGTTCAACGTATTCCGGCGGGTGATTCTGCCGCTGAGTATGCCGGGTGTGCTGTCCGGTATCACCATGGTGTTCGTCCCCGCGGTCTCCACCTTTGCCATCTCCCAGATGCTGGGCGGCGGCACACAGATGCTGCTGGGCGACCTGATCGAGCAGCAGTTCCTGGGCGGAGCGTATAACCCGCAGCTGGGCGCCGCCATCAGCCTTGTGATGATGGTCATCGTCGTCATCTGTATGCTGGTGATGAACCGCTTCGGTGAGGGCGAGGAACAGGCGGTGATGCTATGAAAAAACGCACCAACGCCCGTGTGGGCAGCCGCTTTCTGATGATTTTAACGGGCATTTTTCTGTACGCCCCCATCTTCCTTCTGATCGTATTTTCCTTTAACGCAGGCAACAGCAACACCGTGTGGAAGGGCTTCTCTCTGGAGTGGTACGGCAAGCTCCTGCACAACCGGATCATCATGCAGAGCGTCTATACGACCCTGCTGGTGTCCCTGCTGGCAACGGCTATTGCCACCGTGGCGGGCACCTTTGCCGCCATCGGCTTTTACGCCATGCGCCGGAAGGTCCGCGACCCGCTGATGACGGTGAACAATATCCCCATGATGAACGCGGATATTGTCACCGGCGTGTCCCTGTGTCTGTTCTTTGTGGCGTTTTTCAACCTGTGGGGCAGCTTTGCCGGATGGGTGAACTCGATACAGTCTCTGATCCATCTTCCCACGCGGCTGACCCTGGGCTTCGGCACACTGCTGATCGCCCATATCGGCTTCAATATTCCATACGTCATTCTGTCCGTAGGTCCCAAGCTGCGGCAGATGGATAAAAACCTCGTGGACGCGGCGCAGGACCTGGGCTGCACATGGATGCAGGCATTTTGGAAGGTGATCCTGCCGGAGATCAAGCCCGGCATCGTCTCCGGTGCGCTGACCGCCTTTACCATGAGTATCGACGACTTCGTTATCAGTTATTTTACGGCGGGATCGTCCGCTTCCACCTTGGCCATGACCATCTACGGCATGACGAAAAAGCGTGTCAGTCCCCAGATCAACGCTATCTCGACCCTGCTGTTTCTGACGGTGCTGATTTTACTGACCATCATCAATGTCCGCGAGGCCCGACTGGAAAAAGCCGCGGCGAAAAACCGTCTCCGCCCCGATGTGCGGGATTGATACCAAATAATAGGAGGATACACCATTGAAAAAGACTGTTGCTTTGCTCCTTGCCATGCTGATGGCGACCGCTCTGATCCTTACCGGCTGTGGCGGCGCAGGTGGCGGTGAAGAGCGCGTGGTGAACGTGTGCTCTTGGGGCGAGTATATTGACGAGTCCCTTATCGACGAGTTTGAAGATCTGACCGGTATCACCGTCAACTACCAGACGGCGGAGAGCAACGAGGCACTGTATTCCCTTTTGAAGACCGGCGCCGGTGACTATGACGTGATCGTGCCGTCCGACTATATGATCGCCCGCCTGATCGCCGAGGATATGCTGGCTGAGCTGGATTACAGCAACATCCCCAACTTTGACCTGGTCGACGAGCAGTATAAGGGTCTGAGCTACGATCCGGAGAACAAATACACCGTGCCCTATACCTGGGGTACGCTGGGCATCATCTATAACACCTCCATGGTGGACGAGAAGATTACCAGCTGGGATGCCATGTTCGATGAGAAGTATGCTGGCAACGTGCTGATGATCCGTAATTCCCGGGATGCGCTGGCTGCGGCTCTGCTGGACTTGGGCTACGACATCAATACCACCGATGAAGCCCAGCTCACCGAGGCCTATGAGCTGCTGAAGACCGCCAAGGAAAACGGCGTCTATCAGGCGTTCGTCATGGACGAGGTGTTCCAGAAAATGGAAGGCGGCAACGCCGCTATCGCCATGTACTATGCCGGTGACTATCTGACCATGCTGGAGAACAACGAGGATCTGGCATTTGTCGTACCCAAGGAGGGCTCCAACTGGTTTGTGGATGCCATGTGCGTGCTGAAGAACGCTCAGCACAAGGCAGAAGCCGAGGAGTGGATCGACTTCATCGCCTCTACCGAGTCCAATCTGGCCAACATGGACTATATCTGGTACGCCTCTCCCAACGCAGAGGCGCTGGAGCAGTACCCCGACTACTACATGGATATGTACGGCGAGGCGCTGGATCCGGAGCTGTATGACATCATGGCGGCACCCAAGAGCGTGCTGGCAAGATGTACGCTGTATGAGAATCTGCCCGCAGAAACGCTGGCACTTTACAACGACCTGTGGACGCAGTTAGGCATTTGATTTTCGCCCTGATTTGTGCCATGTGTCGTTAACAGCCTTGACCGGGCAAAAAGCCCGCCCTGCGGCTGTTGCCTAACCTGACGCAAATCATGATCAAAAATCTTGTTTGCCTACCGAAAGGGGAAAATAACTTATGATCACTGTTGGCATGAAATACACCGCTGAAAAGCTGGTTACCGCCGATATGACCGCCAAGGCCGTGGGCAGCGGCGGGCTGGAGGTACTGGGTACGCCCTTTATGATGGCACTGATGGAGTGCGCCGCCATGTGGTGCATCCAGCGGTCGCTGTCGGAGGGCAAGGGTACCGTGGGCGTGGACATTCAGTCCAGCCATCTGGCACCCACTCCTGTGGGCATGAAGATCACCGCCACCGCGGAGGTTACCGCTGTCAGCGAAAACGGCAAGCTGGTGACCTTCAAGGTGCAGGCGTTCGACGAGGAAGGCCTGATCGGAGAGGGCGTTCATACCCGTGCCGTGATTTCCAACGAGCGGTTTTTGCAGAAATGCAACGACAAGCTGAATCGTATGCAGTAACTGGAAACGCCCCGACAACTGTCGGGGCGTTTTACTCTTGCCGTTATCCCTATGTTCTGCTATACTATATCCTGTGAGATTATGCGGAAAGAGGGGAGAGGTCATGCGTGTTCTGGCAACTATCGCATTTTCCTTTTCCTTTGGCATCTTTGCTTCTGTGCTTTTGCCGTGGAGCGGCTGGCGGATCTATGCCGTTGCGGTGTGTGCTGCCATGGGTCTTATTGCCTGCTTTTTTCGCCGGAAGAGAGTGGGAAGGCGCCTGATACTGATGGCATTTTCCCTCTGCGCGGCATTGCTGTACCACGGGTTTCATCAGGCCGTTTTTATTACACCTGCCCTGCAGAACTGCGGTGAAACCACGGCGTTCAGCGCTACCGTTGTGGACTGGGCAGAAGCCACTGATTACGGTGCAGAGGTGACGGTGAAACTGGACGGTAAGCCGTCAGTCAAGGCAGTTTACTATGGCGATTCTGACCTGCTGGACACCGTTCCGGGCAATCGAATTTCCGGCATGGCGCGGTGGCAAAATGCCGCCCGGATCCACGACACAGAGATCACCTTTTTTACCGCCAAAAATATCTATGTTCTGCTTTATGATAAGGGAGATTGTCATATAGAAGACGGCGAAGCGGGGACGCTGCGCTATCTGCCCCAACGGGTCAATCGGGCCTTCCGGGAGAAAATACGGGATATTTGGCCTGACGAGCGTGTCAGCGGTCTCCTTACCGCTATGTTGGTTGGCGAAAAGGACGGCATTTCCGATGGAGACTATACCGCCATGAAGGAGGTGGGGCTTGCCCACCTGTTTGCTGTCAGCGGCTTGCACTGCGCGTTTCTGGTATCTCTGGTACTGCTGTTTATTCCGGCGATCCACCGCCGCCTTGGCGCAGCAATTACCATCGGTGTTTTGCTGTTCTATATGTGCATGGTGGGCTTGACTCCATCGGTGGTGCGAGCCTGTATCATGCAGATCTTTCTGCTGACCGCACCGCTTTTCAAGCGGGACAGCGATGGTCTGACCGCCATCAGTACAGCGCTGGCGCTGATCCTGCTGGGCAACCCCAATGCCGCCGCATCGGTGAGCCTGCAATTGAGCTTTGCGGCCACTTTGGGCATGATACTCTTTGCGCCGAAGATCTATGCGGTGATCCGAATCGACAGCAAACATAAGCTTTTGCGGTGGCTCTATGCCTTTATTGCGGGCAGTATCGCCGTGACGCTGGCGGCGATGATCCTGACTACGCCGCTGGTAGCATATTACTTCAACACCCTCGCCCTGATCACCCCGGTCAGCAGTCTGTTGATTGTTCCGGCGGCGGGGTGGAGCTTTATGGCGGCATTTGTGACCACCATCGTGGGATTTCTCTCTTTGCCGGCGGCACAGATCCTGGCGCTGGCGGCCACGGTGCTGATGCGCTATGTCCTGTGGATGACCGAACTTTTGCTGCAAGTACCCTACCACGCGGTAAGCTTTTCCAACCGCTATCTGCGGTGGTGGCTGGCGTTTACTTATGCAGCTCTGGGCTTGTGCTATGCAACGAAAGAACCGCGGCGCAAGTACGGTATGGCGGCAGCTTTGTCCGCTTTGCTGTTCCTGCTGTGCGGCTGGTACAGCGGCCTGGATCGAGACTACGGTGCAGGGAACCTGTTGGCGCTGGACGTGGGACAGGGAGAGAGCGTGGCCTTTTATGATGATACCGCCGCGGTACTGGTGGACTGCGGCAGCAGCAACCGCATCGTGCAGGCGGGGTCGGTGGCGGCAGATGAACTGAGTGCTTTGGGTATTCGAAAGCTGGATGGAGTGGTGGTGACCCACTATCACGCCGACCACACCAATGGACTGCTGACTCTGCTGACTCGTGTAAAGACAAACCGCCTGTATCTGCCGGACATCGAGGATGAATTCGGCGTACGGGAGAAAATAGAAAATTTTGCCCGGAAGAAAGGAATCCCTGTCACCTATGTGACCGATGTGACAGTTGCTGATATAGGCAGTTTCCGCTTGACCATCTATCCGCCTTTGGGCGAGGGAGATATGAACGAGCAGGGACTTTCCGTATTGGGCAGCAGCGGCGATTTTGATGCGCTGATCACCGGCGATATGTCGTCCCAAACGGAACAGGCGCTGGTAAGCACCTACCCTGTGCCGGATATTGAAGTGCTGCTGGTCAGTCATCACGGCTCCCGCAATGCATCAAACCCCGCCTTTTTACAGACCATCACCCCGGAGACGGCCATCATCAGCGTAGGGGAGAACAGCTATGGGCATCCTGCCCGGGACACCCTGTTGCGCCTGAATGCTGTGGGCGCCAAAATATATCGTACCGATGAGAGCGGTCATATCCGTTTGACGGTACATGGAGGGACCTAAATGGCACCAAAGAAAGAAGAAAATAAGGGTTATGAGATCCTCCGTGCTGATTTGAAAGCAGGCACATTACAGAATGTCTACCTCTTTTACGGCGCGGAAACCTATCTGTGCCGCACCATGCTGGAACAGGTGCGAAAAGCCCTGCTGCCGCCGGGCTTTGAAGCGTTTAACCATCACCGGCTCAGCGGTAAGGATATTACCGTGCAAAGTCTGGCAGAGACGGTGGAGGCCATGCCCATGATGGCCCAGCGTACCTTAGTAGAGGTTACCGATCTGGATCTCTTTAAGCTGGACGAAAGCGCCCGCAATCAGATGATCGAATTGTTGAGCGACTTTCCCGACACCTGTACACTGATTTTCATCTATGATACCATGGAATATAAGCGGGACAGCAAGATGAAGAAACTCTGCGCCGCCATGGACGCGCACGTCTGCCAGGTGGAGTTCCGCCAGCAGGAGAGCGCGGCACTCTATAAGTGGGTGCGGCAGCATTTTGCCGCCGCCGGGCATGACATCGACAGCGCGACCATCGAGCATCTGCTGTTCACCTGCGGCAGCATGATGACCAATCTGGCGCCGGAGATCGACAAGATCAGCGCTTATGCCAAGGGACAGAACATCACCGTGTCGGATATCAACGCCGTGGCGGATCCCATTTTGGACGCCCGGGTGTTCGATATGACCAACTGCATTACCGCAGGACGGTATGACGATGCCGCCCGGGTACTGGGGGATCTGCTGCGGATGCAGACAGAGCCAATCGTTATTCTGGCGGCCATCGGCAAGGAGCTGCGCCAGCTCTACACCGCACGCATGGCGCTGGACGGCGGAAAGGATCGCTTTTGGCTGAAGGATCTGTGGCACATGTCCAGCGATTATCCCGCCAAGCTGAAGATGCAGGCGGCGGCAAAGGTAAGCCACCGGTGGTGCTCTACGGCGGTGAAGAAAGCCCAGATTTTGGATCGGCGTATGAAATCGGAAAAGGGAATGAACAGCGAAGAGGAACTGAAGCTCTTCCTGATGGAATTGGCGGGATCGAGATGAAGCCGAGAATCAAAGAAGTGATCGTGGTGGAGGGGCGCTACGATAAAAACGCCCTTTTGCAGGTGGTGGACGCCACGGTGGTGGAGACCGGCGGCTTTGCTGTGTTCAACGACAAGGAGAAGCTGGCGTTTTTCCGCCGTTTGGCAGAAAAACGGGGACTTGTGCTGCTGACCGATCCGGACGGTGCGGGGTTCGTGATACGCAACTATCTCAAGGGGGCTATCGACCCGGTTCTGATCAAACAGGCTTATGTTCCTGACGTGTATGGCAAGGAGAAGCGCAAAAAAGTCGGCGGCAAAGAGGGCAAGCTGGGTGTCGAGGGCATGACGCCCCAGATACTTTTAGATGCCCTGCGCCGTGCCGGTGCCACCATAGACGGGGAGGCACAGCGTCAGACCGCCGCTATCACCAAAGCGGACTTGCTGGACAAAGGTCTCATCGGGGCGAACTCCGCCGAAAAGCGGGCAGAGCTGCTGCAAAAACTGGACCTGCCGCAACACCTGACGCCCAACGCGATGTTAGAGGCGCTGAATCTGCTGCTGACGAGGGAAGAATTTACGGCATTGTAACAAAAATCTTGCAATCTCCCGCAAAAACCGATATAATATACAACTGATTTTGACACCAAGGAGTGTAAACATATGGCAGAAGAGATCAAGACTCCCGCGATGGAGGAGAGCAAAAACTTTATCTGGAACTTTATTGACGAGGATCTGGCCGAGGGCGGCCGCTGCGAGGGCATGAAGGTCCACACCCGTTTCCCGCCGGAGCCCAACGGCTACCTGCACATCGGCCACTGCAAGGCCCTGTGCATCGACTTCGGTACTGCGGAGAAATACGGCGGATTGTGCAACCTGCGCATGGACGACACCAACCCCGCCAAGGAGGACACCGAGTACGTGGACGCTATCCAGCAGGATATCCACTGGCTGGGCTTCGACTGGGACGACCGCTTTTACTACGGCTCCGACTATTTTGAAAAGGACTATGAGTACGCCGTGGAGCTGATCCGAAAAGGTCTGGCCTATGTCTGCGAGCTGACCCCCGAGGAGTTCAAGGCCAACCGCGGAGACATCGGTATCCCCGCCACCTCCCCCTACCGTGACCGTCCCATCGAGGAGAACCTGCGCCTTTTCGAGAAGATGAAAAACGGCGAGGTGGAGGAGGGCAAGATGACCCTCCGCGCCAAGATCGACCTGACCTCCGGCAACTTCAATATGCGTGACCCGGTGATCTACCGCATCCGCTACATCAACCACCACCGCCAGGGTACCAAGTGGTGCATCTTCCCCATGTACGACTTTGCCCACCCCATTCAGGATGCCTTGGAGGGCATCACCCACTCTCTGTGCTCCCTGGAATATGAGGAGCACCGTCCCCTGTACGACTGGGTGGTGAACAATGTGTCCATTCCGTACCACAAGCCCCGTCAGATCGAGTTTGCCCGACTGGGCATCGACCATACGGTGATGTCGAAGCGCAAGCTTCGCAAGCTGGTGGAGGAAAGGTACGTTTCCGGTTGGGATGATCCCCGTATGCCGACCCTGTGCGGTCTGCGCCGCCGGGGCTATACCGCTCACTCCATCCGCAATTTCTGTGAGGTCATCGGCGTGGGCAAGACCCCCAGCGTCATCGAGTACGCCACCTTGGAGCACTGCCTGCGTGACGACCTGAATGCCAATGCACAGCGCACCATGGCAGTCCTGCACCCCGTGAAGCTGACCGTGGTCAACTATCCGGAGGGGCAGAGCGAGACCTTCGAGGTGGAGAACAACCCCACCGATCCCAACGCCGGTACCCACACCATTACGTTCAGCCGCAACCTGTGGATCGAGGCGGACGACTTTATGGCCGAGCCTGTACCCAAGTACAAGCGCCTGACCGTGAACGGGCCCGAGTGTCGTCTGAAAGGTGCGTACCTTGTCAAGTGTGTGGGCTATGAAGCCGATGAAAACGGCAATGTCACCGAGGTCAAGGTGGAGTACGATCCCAACAGCCGGGGCGGTGATCCCGCCGATGGCCGCAAGGTCAAGGGGGCTACTCTCCATTGGGTGGACGCGGAGAACTGCGTGGACGCTGAGGTTCGGCTGTACGACAATCTGTTTCTGGATGCCCAGCCTGACGGTCCCGATAAGAACTTCCTGGACTGCCTGAACCCCGACAGCCTTACCGTTTTGTCCGGCTGCAAGGTGGAAAAAGCCATGGTGGACGTGGCAAAGGAGTTTGATGCCAAGGACAACAAGACCGGTATCAACGCTCCTACCTTCCAGTTCATGCGCGTGGGTTACTTCTGCATGGATAACCGGGACAGCAGCCCCGAACACATGGTGTTCAACCGCAGCGTCTCCCTCAAAGACAGCTTCAACAAGTAGGGGTCGATGCCCACATCGACCTGCAAAAAAAGAGAGCCGAAAGGCTCTCTTTTTATATCTCCCGCCGAATCGAGGCGATGGCAGCTTTTTCCAACCGACTGACCTGGGCCTGGGAGATACCGATCTCCTCGCTGACCTCCATCTGCGTCTTTCCCTGAAAATATCGCATGGCCAGAATATTCCGCTCTCGTTCCGTCAGACGGCTCACTGCGTCCTTCAGACTGATCTGTTCCAGCCAGTGGGCGTCTGTGTTTCTCTCGTCTCCCACCTGATCCATCACGCAGGCGGTATCCCCGGTATCGGAATAGATGGGCTCAAACAGGCTTACCGGATCTACAATGGCATCCAGTGCCAGCACCACGTCCTCCCGGGAAATATCCAACGCCTTGGCGATCTCCTCCACCGTGGGCTCTTTCTGACTCTGAGACAGGAGCGCTTCCCGCATTTGCAGGACCTTGTAGGCGGTGTCCCGAATGCTGCGGCTGACCCGAATGGTGCTGTTGTCCCGCAGATACCGCCGCACCTCACCGATAATCATCGGAATTACAACCCTTGGGGAAAAATACACAAGCCAAAGCAAAAAAACGTTGCTATGACAAGGAAACAAGCTATAAGAGTAGCTTTGGAGAATCTGAAAAAATCGTACTTAGAATCCCATGATGCCGAACTCTGCATGGCAATTCAAGTTTTAGAAGAATTGCACAACGGCATACCGGGAAAGATTTGGGACGATGAAACCATACGAGAAGCGATAAACAGATTCGTGATTGAAAACGGAAGACCGCCGAAGGTCAAAGAACTGGACACGGAAAAGTATCTGCCGCCGCATCCCGTGGTTCAGGTGCAGTATGGCGTAACAGCAGGGGAGTGGCTCAGGCAGAATTACCCATCGCCTACATACACTGACTTCCGCTGGCGTTATGCGGACTGGACGGTGGACACCTTCAGAGAAGTGTTTATCCGCGAGTATGAGCGGATCAAACCTACAAGCCAGGTGCAGTACGATTTGGAGCGCGACCGGAACACACCAACAACTAAATACCTGATAAAGATACTGGGCGTTAAATCATGGGCGAGCCTTCGGGAGAAATGTAAACTTCCCAACTACAATATGAAAAGTCAGTCAACGTCATGTATCGTATGCAGGCATATAGAATTTGAATAGTGAATCAAGAAATCCGTGTGAAGCATTCGCATCACACGGATTTCAATATATGGTTAGGAGGAAATCATCATGAAAAATAAGAATGAGTATAATGGATGTAATATGAATAGCATTTTTGACCAGTATCGGTTGCAATTAGATTTATTATATGCTATGGTTTGGTTAAATATTTACCGCTATACCGGTCATAAATTGGCTGATAAGATAAATAGAATGGCTGCTTATTAACGTGCCAACAAGTATGCAGTTCAGCCGCGTGATTTACGAGATAATTGAAAAAAGGATGGAACTTCAATATGAAAAGGCCAATTACAATCTTTGTTTTGATAGCATTTATCTTTTCGCTGGTTGCTACATCAGCAGTTGCCATTGAGCCTTTATGTGCTAAAGGCGGAGAATTGAAGTATGTTTCATTGGGTGACAGTATTGCGGATGGTATAGGACTGCCGGACAGTCCGCTTCGTGGGCCGGATCAACCAGATAAGGCAAAGGTTTATTGCAGCAAAACCATCGGGGCTTATCCTGCGCTTGTGGCAGAAGCACTCGGCATAAAGGACGAAAATTTTACACAGCTTGCCTGTGCCGGTATGCGTTCCGTGGAGCTTCGTGCCTGTATCGATCCGTCATATACTTGTCCCGATAAATATGCCAACAACTTTACGGAAAACGAATTAGAGGAATGGGTAACAAGCCGCTTTGATTTCAGAGCGTATATAGAGAACGCAGATATTATCACCCTGAATATGTGTGCAAATGATATTGCAGCTTATGCCCTGTTTTGCGCCAGAAATGCCTTGAGCAATACAGGCGTATCAAACACGGCCATAGATGCAGCTATCGGTTGTCTTGAAAAGGCTGATGAGTGTGGTATTTTTGATTCGATAGTGAAGCTCCTTGAATTCAGCGCCAAACTCGGCAGCCATGCGATGGTAGCAAAGGCAGCAATAGATGGTTTATATGAGGGTTACAGTCGCTGGAAAGAAAACTGGGATGCCATCATTGGTATTATATATGAGCTGAATCCGGATGTGACGTTAGTGTGCCTGGGGATGAACAATCCATTTAACCATCTTAAGTTGACAGAGAATTCCTTTGTTGAGATCGGTGCGGCAGTAAGTGGAATCATCAAGGCAATTAACTGTTGGGCTGCCGTAGGTTCAAAATACGCCTGCAGATACATATATGTGGACATTATGGGAATTGAAACGATCGGTGAAGAGCAGGGTGATACTTTAACAGAACCGGATTTCTTCGAGAATTTTGAACTAAATGTCCATCCATCGGTAAAAGGTCAGCAACAGATTGCCGATAGAATAATGAATCGGCTTTCATGTGATAAGGCAATCCAACAATACGTCCGTTGACAGACCATATTGCAAACTAATCCCAGAGTTTTGATCTTGAGAGTATTAGCTTATTTACCGATATAACTTTGGCAAAATTTTCACAAAAAATATTGACAAGAAACTTTTGCTGGAGTATTATTATATTAGCAGTAAAAAAAGTAATGCGTGACATAAGAATGAGTAATAGCACGCATGATAAATTGTCAAAGAAACTTTCGGTAGAGGGGTTGACAAAGATGACAAAGCAGCGGACAATTTGCCTTGCCTTGCCTTGCCTTGCCTTGCCTTGCCTTGCCTTGCCTTGCCTTGCCATAGCCGCATTGCAAGTTCGACTATATCCTATTCGGCGAATTATATCACAGAAAATATAAGATAAAAAAACCGCTGCGTTCACGGGATATCTATCCCGTGGGCGCAGCGGTTTATCATTTTTTTGCAGGCTTTTGTACACGGTAGCCTGTTTAAGCAGAATAAGCAATTAGAAAATATAGAAAACAAAAAAAGAAAGAGAAAGGAATCAAATCATGAAAAAAGTCGTCGCATTGTTGCTGGCCCTGATTATGCTATTCTCTCTTACCGCGCAGACGTTTGCAATAGTTGAAGGAGAAAGAGAGACCAATCTTTCTCAATTTACGGAAGGTACCGGTTATGTGGCTTTCGGCGACAGTCTTACCCGCGGCTATGGCGCAACCGAAGACTGGGCTCAGATATACAGCATGGACAATTTGACGAATGCTTCTGCCACCGACTGCCGCAATGTGGATGGGTCTTACCCCTATCTGGTAGCGCAGAGACTCGGATGCAATTGTCCTAAGAATATTACGGATACAGCTGCCGAATACTGGCCTATCGCCCAGGATGCCGTAACGACCTCTTACGTGCTGGATCTTCTCGGCGTTGAAGACGATTTCGAGGACAACGAGTTCTTATACAATAATGGCGTAAGCGGTATGGTCACTCGTTACAATACCCTCCTGCATTATTTCGGTGATGAGAAGTGCATTCGGATGCCTATCATACATAATCCTCTTGCCTCCTGCACTTCCATGAATATCCATGACCTGGTAGCAGGCAGCAGCTTGATTACCATTGCCGTGGGAATGGGCGATGTCTGGAATCGTGCCCGTACTCTTGCCACCGTAGGCGGAATGCCTGATCTTTCCAACCCGGAAGCTTTAGTTGGTGCAATTACAAAACTGGTGGCCAGAATGTATGAGGGTTATAACCTCTGGAAAAATAACTTCCCCAAGATTCTTAAATACTTCCAGGATTACGCACCAAATGCCACGGTGGTAATTGTCGGTTCCATTAACCCGGCCTTTAATATGAACATCTCCGATGACTACCTCTATCCTGTGGGATCTGCTCTTTCGGTGATCACCGCCTTAATGAATCGCCAGTATAAGCAGTGGGCGGAGGAGTATGGATATATCTATGTGGATATCTCAAATGTAGAAACCGGTTCCACAGAGAATCAGATTGGCCTCATGGAATTTCTGGCAATGAGTGACAACCATGATCAGGGAAAAGCAACGCATCCGACACCTACGGGTTATCAGCAGATTGCCAATTTGATCATTGATGCGTTGGAGGAGCATGTATCTGGGCGGGAGAAAGTCAAGACAGATATCAAGGTGGATCTTGGCCGCATCACGAATCTGACGCGGGTTTGTGTCAACGGAATTTCAACCACACGTTATGAACTGAATAATGGAGTTTTGACCATTCCCTACAAGACACCATTCGCCAAATCCCTTATCGTTATCGATGATAGCTCTGAAGAAAAAGTGGCGATGACCACCTATCAGCTTGTTTATGATCAAGACGACGGGTATGCGGCCTATCGTATCTATACTACCGATGATATCGGTGGGGTAATAAAATCGGCGGAGGACAACGTTAATAGCATCGTGTCGAAGGTATCTTCGATGGTAAATGATGTCATTTCCCCTGAGATGAAGAACGCAATCCAGCAGGCGGCAACGACCGTGGGGAAAGTGGTGGAAGCAGGGCGCAAGGTCGCGCGCGGCGTGACGACCGTTGCCGTGGTGGGCGGCGTCACCTATCTGGGCGTGTCCGCCGTGCGTCACATGGTGGACAAGTATCAGGCGGCAAACAGCCAGTCCGAGATTGCTGTCAGCATCAATACGGTCTCTGACGCACAGCAATGGCTGAACGACAACTATGACGCCGGACTGACCGTGGACGGCGGCTATGGCAATATGACCAAGCAGGCCATTGTCAAGGCCCTGCAAAAGGAACTGGGCTTTACCGGGGCTGATGTGGACGGCGTTGCCGGATCGAAGACGTTGAGCGCTCTGCCGGAGCTGAAAAACAGCAGTCAGGGCAATACCGTGGTGCTGCTGCAGTGCCTGCTGCTGGGCGGTGGCTACGGCAATGACGTGGAACAGGCCGTTCTGGCGCTGCAAAAAGCGCAGGGCATGCCCCAGACCGGTGTGTGCGACAGCGAAGTCTGGAAGATCCTACTGGGTTAAAACGGCATGACAAATCGCGAAAAATTGAATCGCACATAAGAACAGCGACAGGTATGTCCATTTGGGGTGTACCTGTCGCTTTTTTGTTTGACTACATAAATAGTGTGAGCATCTGATCGATTGAAAGGGCTGACAGCAGATATCTATCAAAACTTCTATATCGCAGGTAATTGTTCTCGCTTTTACAAATAATGCCTGAATTTCAGCGAAAATCGCAGTAAAAAGTTGACAAGATAGAACAAATGTGCTATAATACAAATATAATAAATTTTGAGGAGGAAAGAAGAAAATGACAACATTTGCTGCGCTGGCAACGGCATTTACCTCTGCGCTTGCGGCAGACTTTGGTGACCAACTGGATTCAGTTTTTGACTATTTTTGGGCGATAGACGACGTTACTGAGGGTTCTTGCGCAAACATCGGTATCGTTACAAAAGGTGTTCCTGCACAAGAACTGAAGGACTATAAAGATGATTGTGAATGTATTTATAAAAATTTGTTCGTAGAAAATAGTATACAATATTTTTTACGAAAGCTTTTTTCAAGAAGAAAAACAAACCTACACGAAAACATCTTTATAAAGTCGCCTGGTGTAGACGAATGAGTAGGCTGGAGAATAATCTTTTACAAGTTTTGGCTTGCATTATTACAGCTCTCTTGACGAAGAGCCTATCATAGTGTATAGTATTGTTATCTTGATATGATAGGTGGTGCTTTTGTGGAAAATCTGTATAAAGGCATTCGTTCCATGGCAAGACTAAGTCAGGAGCAGTTTGCCGATGAACTCGGTACAACGCCTCAATCTATCAATCGCTGGGAAAACGGGAAGACCGAGCCGAATAAAATGGCGCAAAAGCAGCTTCTTCGTTTTTGCACGGAGCATCAAATTGAACTCGGTGAGTTGATCGTCAAGGGAAAAGAGTATGCCGAGACGCACGATCAGCTTGTGCTATATCATGGATCAAAAAAAGGCATCGTCGGAGATATTGCGCCGAACAGCCGTGCCGAATGCGATTTTGGCGCAGGCTTCTACATGGGAACCGGAACCCTCCAGCCTTTGACGCTTGTTTGCGCTGAGGCTGCGCCGAAATTCTACACCGTTGCGCTTGATACAAGCAATTTGAAGATATTGGATTTGGAAATCGGTCTGGATTGGGCCATGCTTATTGCATACAACCGCAAAGAGATGGATCGTGTTGCAGGAAGCCAGGTTTATGAGAAGTATGCGCATCTGACTGACGGCTACGATCTGGTGGTCGGATATATTGCAAACGACCGTATGTACACGGAGCTTGCCCGATTCTTCCGGGGAGATATTTCGGATGCAGCACTGCTGCACTGTCTGTCGGCGCTGGATCTCGGTAAGCAGTATGTGGCGATTTCCGAGAAAGCCTGCAAGCAAATCAAGATACTGAAAGAAGAGCCGCTGACGCAGCTTGAATTGTCCGTTTTGGAAGACATGAGCGCGAAGCGGCGCAAAGAAGGCATCCGGCTTGCCGATGAGGTTGTAAAACAGCATCGCCGCGAGGGACAGTTCTTTGACGAAATCATAGGAGGATAGCGCTATGGTTGATTCTCTCGAAATCTCTCTGTGCCAGATGCAGGGTCATCTGTTTGAGCTGTCCGCAGAAAAGGGCTTTGACAGCGAAGCGTTTGTCAAAGGCTTTATGACCGGCGACATTGCAGAAGACTTAGATAAATCGTTTCACCATACGCAGTGGGCAGGAGAGGAGTATCTGCTCTCGCGCCTTTCCGAAGAAAGTCCGGAGGCGGTGAAGGCAGGAACTCCGTTTGATACGGAAACCCTGTTTTGGAGTGGCTATCTCTATCGGTACTGGCATTTCCATACCGGTGAATCCAGCAAGTCGATTTTCAAGCAAGCGCCCATTTCCCTTATGAAGAAAGTGTATTTGCCGTACCACACAATGAGCGTGGAGATGGCAATCGGTCGATTGAAAGAGACATACGCCGATAAGCAGGCAAAGAAAAGCTAATCATGTATCCAAAAGGGCGTCGCGCTGCGACGCCCTTTTGCTTTTGGCTTCCTGCCGGACAGTCCATTCAACCTTTTTTGGCTGTTTCACGATTTTTGATATATGCGGTATATACATTTGCAGTTTTTACATAGTAGATAGAATAGCCGCGACAAAAATTTGCTCGTAGAAAGAACAAAATAATGAGTATATAACTATTACATATATAAAGAAGGAATGCGTAATCAGAAGAATTAGTGGCACCTTTCAACTATGCGATAGTGTGTATAGCCCAGTTTCTTTTTTACACACGAATTTGACATAATATAAAAATGGCATTTTGGCAGCGCTGCTGACATGCAGTGCTTTTTTTGCACCCAAAATTGGTTAATCAGACCTAAATTTGGGAAAAATCAAATAAATTAAACAATCTACTGTTGGAGGAATAGCAATGGAAATTATTAGATTTGTAAACGGAATTCGCGTTGATGCTGCAATTACTCCGGCAGTAATTGTCAGCGACACGCTTGCTCGGATCGTCAAAGCGTCAGCTGCATATGCTGGCAAAAACGAAGCTGCATGCTGTATTAAGCGGCAGTCGGCGTAATGTAGGAGATTGGCAGCGAAACCCAATTTACTGTTTGCACTTTTTGTGTTAAAATGAAGATGCCATGCAGAGGCAAATCTTCAGAAAGGAAAAAATGGGAAAGAATACTAAAGTTAATAAGGAAGTCAATGTAGATGGGAGCCTGGACAAAAGAAAGGTGGCCGTATATGTCCGCGTGTCGACGGATGCGCAGGCAGAGGAGGGACATTCCATTCAAGCGCAGACGGAAAAACTGATAGCCCTCTGTGTGTCTAAAGGGTGGAAGGACTACGAACTCTATGTAGACCCGGGATACAGCGGCAGCAATTTGGAGCGTCCGGAAATCCAGAGGTTGATTAAAGACATTGAAGATGGAAAAATCAGCGCAGTTGTGGTATATAAGCTGGATCGTCTATCCCGTCGACAGAAGGACACCATGTACCTCATTGAGGACGTATTTGTTCCGGCGGGCGTGGATTTTGTCAGCCTGAACGAATCCTGCGATACAACCTCTTCTTATGGTCGTGCAATGATTGGCATGTTATCATCTTTCGCTCAGTTGGAACGGGAGAACATCTTTATGCGTACCCGAATGGGTATGCGCGAGCGTGTCAAGCTGGGGCTTTGGCCGGGAGGAGGCCGTGTGCCATATGGTTATCAATATGATAAAGCGCAGGGGATTCTCGTGCCAAAGGATGATGAAGCAGAAAATGTCCGGAAAATGTACGATTTATACATTCAAGGATACTCTCCGCAGAAAATTGCCAATATGTTCGGGCTTTCATATGACAAGCTTGTCACGCAAATTTTGGAACGCACCTGCAACATCGGCATGATTGCCTACAACGGTGAGGTGTATCAAGGCCGCCATGAGCCGATTATCAGCAGGGAAATCTATGATCAGACCATGCAGATCATGCGCGAGAGAAGCGAGTCAAAAGCCCGCACGACGCAAGATGCGACTCACCTGCTGACTGGCATTATTTACTGTGGTGATTGTGGCGCAAGACTCCGTTATATGAACTGGGGGAAAGGAAAGTTCAAATTAACCTGTTACAGCCATATGAAGGACAAGCCGTATATGCAGCACGATCCCGATTGCCCCTATCAGCCGGTTTGGGCAGAGGAAGTAGAGCAGGCAATTATCAATGATTTGTTCAACCTTTCGCTCTATATTGGGAATCCTGACAGCGGTGTTGTGAGGGTCGCTGATCCCGTTGAAGATCTACAATGCCAGATTAGTAGGACGGAAGCGAAACTGCGCCGCTTGTATAACCAGTTCGGTGACGATTTGGACGATACGGATGATACCCTTTTGGAGACGATTCGTGACACGAAACGTACGCTTGCGCAAATCAAAAAGGAGTATGAGACTGAATGCAAACTGCACGCCAAAAGGGAAAAAGTCTCAATGGTCATTAACAAACTGAGCAAAATCAGTGATGTCTGGCCAAAACTGACGCCAAAAGAACAACAGCTTTTTATCCGTGAAGTCGTGCAGAAAGTCGTAATCCACAACGCCGATGGTAACCCGAAAGTTGAAGTTTTCTACACGTTTAATATGAAAAGCGGAGAGGAGGACACCGCTGCGGCATCCTAAGGGACAACTTTTTCCCCCGGGCAGATATTTTTTCCCCAACCGATAATCATCGGCACGCCATAGGTGGAAAAGCGCACATCCTGGTTGACATCAAAGTTATCGATGGCTTTTATCAATCCGATACAGCCCACCTGAAACAGGTCATCCATATTCTCCCCCCGTCCGGCAAACCGCTGTACCACGGATAATACAAGCTTCAGATTGCCGTAGATCAGCTTTTCCCGCGCTGCGGTATCACCGCCTTTGACCTGCCGCAGCAGTGCGGCCATCTCCTGCTGGGAAAGCCGCTCCAGTTTTGCCGTGTTGATGCCGCAGATCTCCACTTTACCCCGCATTTTTACGCCCCCGAATTTAAACTTCGGGTACAGTATTGCCGCGAAAACAGGAGCCTATTCTGCACCGCAAAAAGCGGCAGAGAAAGACTGAATAGGACGGGCTCTGCACCGAATAAACTGACCGAGAGGTGAGGTCTATGCTGATGCGTTTTCTGGAACTGCGGCGCAAAGAGGTCATTAACCTGCACAGCGGCTGCCGCATGGGTTATGTAGGGGATGTGGAGTTGTGTGTACCGGAGGGGACGGTAAAGGCGGTCATCGTTTTCGGTAAGAGTTTTTTCTTCGGACTGTTCGGCGGGGGAGAAGAATATTACATTCCCTGGGACTGTATCCAGCGCTTTGGAGACGATATTCTGCTGGTGGATAAGGCCTTTGAGCCGCGCGGCACGCAAAACCGCAAAAAAAGCCGCCGCAATCGCTGAAAAACAGCGATAAAATCGAGAAAAAGCACAAAATTTTCCTTGCAATTCGGAAATACTTATGATACTATATTTCGGTAAATCCGCACAGCGCCGGATTTCCGGCCGGTGCCCGAAAGGGTTAGCCGGAGAGATGAGGGCGCTGGAGGTACAAAAAACTAAAACTTAAAGGAGAAAACCCCAAAATGGCAAATCAGAATGTTGTTTCCATGAAAGCCCTGCTGGAAGCAGGCGTCCACTTCGGTCACCAGACCCGTCGCTGGAACCCCAAGATGGCTCCCTATATCTATACCGAGCGCAACGGCATCTATATCATCGATCTGCAGAAGACCGTGAAGAAGCTGGAAGAGGCCTATAACTTCGTGCGTTCCATCAGCGAAGAGGGCAAGTCCCTGCTGTTTGTCGGCACTAAGAAGCAGGCTCAGGAAGCTATTAAGGACGAGGCTCTGCGCTGCAACATGTACTATGTCAACGCTCGCTGGCTGGGCGGCATGATGACCAACTTCAAGACCATGCGTACCCGCGTAGATCGTCTGAACCAGCTCAAGACCATGCAGGCTGACGGTACTTTCGATATGCTGCCCAAGAAGGAAGTTATGAAGCATCTGGGTGAGATCGAGAAGCTGGAGAAGTACCTGGGTGGTGTCAAGGACATGAACAAGCTGCCCGGCGCCCTGTTCATCGTGGATACCCGCAAGGAGCGCAACGCTATCGCTGAGGCACATCGTCTGGGCATCCCTGTTGTGGCTATCGCCGATACCAACTGCGATCCCGATGAGATCGATTACGCCATCCCCGGCAATGATGACGCCATCCGTGCCATCAAGCTGATCGCTTCTGTCATGGCCAACGCCATGATCGAAGGCCGTCAGGGCGAGCAGGTGGAAGAGCCCGCCGCTGCTGAAGAGACTAAGGATGCCGAGTAATTTAGAACCAATATTGACCGCGTAAACACGGGGCAGGGAAGTGTCCCTGCCCCTTTATTTTACTATATGGAGGAAATAAAAATGGCTTTTACCGCTCAAGATGTGAAGACCCTGCGCGAGATGACCAGCGTGGGTATGATGGATTGCAAGAAGGCACTCCAGGAGTGCGATGGTGATATGGACAAGGCCGTGGAATGGCTGCGTGAAAAGGGTCTGGCCAAGGCTGCCAAGAAGGCCGGTCGTATCGCTGCCGAGGGTATGTCTTACTCTCTGTGCGAAAACGGTGTGGGCGTTGTTGTGGAAGTCAACTGCGAGACCGACTTCTGTGCCAAGAGCGACCTGTTCGTGGCTTTCGTCAAGGATATCGCCAAGACCATCGTGGAGAACAAGCCCGCCGATGTGGACGCTCTGATGAACTGCAAGTACACCGGTACGGCTCTCACCGTTTCCGAGACTATGCCCGAGAAGGTCATGTCCATCGGCGAGAACCTGCAGATCCGCCGTTTTGTGATTTTCGACACCAATGCTTCCGTGGGTTACGTCCATGCCGGCGGCAAGATCGGCGTGCTGGTGAACCTGGCTGTCGAGGGTGGTTTTGACGCCACCGAGATCGGCAAGAACGTGGCCATGCAGATTGCCGCTCTGAATCCCCGCTTCTGGGATAAGGCACAGGTGACTGAGGAAGTTATGGCTGAGGAGAAGAAGGTCGCTCTGGCTCTGATGGACGCCGATCCCAAGATGGCTTCCAAGCCTCAGCCCGTCAAGGAAAAGATCGTTATGGGCAAGCTGAACAAGTTCTACGAGGAGAACTGCCTGATGCAGATGGAGTTCGTCCGCGGCGACCTGTTCCAGGGCTCTGTCGAGAAGTACATCGAGTCCGCTTCCAAGGGCGCTGTCAAGTTTGTTGACGCTGTCCGCTTCGCCACCGGCGAGGGCATCGAGAAGAAGCAGGAGGACTTCGCTGCTGAAGTCGCTGCCCAGATGAATCAGGGCAAGTAATTCCAAAGCATAAAAAGTGAGACCGCGTTTGCGGTCTCATTTTTTCATAATCGATTCCGCAAATCCCTTGGCAAAGATCTGCCCGGCCCGGACGGCTTCCTCCGGCGAATTGCCCGCCGCACCCACCTCTACCAGCATGGAGCCAAGCGTATAGTGTTCATTGTAGTTGGAGTTCCGCAGGGTGATGGGCCGCATGACGGTGGGGTGTTCTTCCGTGATTTTCGCCGATACCGCCACGGCCAGTTTCAGGTTTTCCTCCCAACCCTCATGATTGCTGCCCATAATAAAACTGAGCTGTGCGGCGTTGGGCTCCTCCTGCGATACCAACTTATACTGCTTGCCGCTGCTGTCCTCCACCGCGTCCCGGTGGATATCCAGCACATAGGTGATGTTGGGATACTTCTCCAAATAAGATTCGATTGACTCTCCGGCACGCTCGTAGGCACCTTCGTAATAGGGATCATCATATAGTGTACGGTCATGCAGAACAGAGATACCATATTCTGACAGGGTGGCTGCGATCTCATCTCCCACGCGGATCACGCTATATTGTGCATCATTGGTACGGTAGTTACCGGTGGAGGGATAGGATTTTCCTGCGGATAGCGTATAGGCTTCACTGCCGTGGGTGTGAATGATGAGAACCTGTGGACCGGCTTCCTGCAGTTGGGCGGCAAAGTCACCGGACAGTGTATCGGCATCCAATACTTTGTTAGAAGCGTTTTTGATGTAGACATTTCCCACCATGGTATAGCCGGTGGCATTCTTGGGAATCACGGTCTGTGCCGGCACACCGTTGTCGCCGTATTGCAAGACCGGTGCTTCCGGTGTGGCAGGAGGAGAAAGAGGAGCCTCCTGTGGAGGCTCCGAGGCTTCAACAGTAGGAAGCCCCATGATTTCAGCACGCGCAGAGAGAAGAAAAGGCATTTCCTGCAATGCCAATGCGATGGGAAACTCCAATCCATCTGTCAGGCAAAAAAAATCCCCAAATTCCCATTGTACTAAAAGGGGGGAAAGGCAGAAATCTTTTACGCTGGCAGCGGCAGAAGAAATGCCGGTGCTTCCCACTGCTCCAAAGGTAACAAGCAGAGCAGCAGGAAAGAGTACGGCGGCAATGCTGCGCCGTATCCACGCTTTTTTCATTGGTAACCACCTCATAGGGCATATATATGCAACCGTGGACAACCTTATGCCGGTAAAAATGTGAACATTCTGTACTTTTCTTGCCGAAGACGGAATTTTGTGATATACTATCCCCATAGAGTATCTCATAGAAAGGAGTAATACAATGCGAGTAATTGACTTGGAAACGATTAACGATGCAATGCGCAGGGAGACCCAGTTTGTTTTGCGCTGCGAAGAAGAATTTCACGATAAAATTCAAGCGGCCGCCGCTGCGATTTTGTCGAATCGCAGCGAAAAACCGGTGGTTGCCTTGACCGGACCCAGCGGCAGCGGTAAGACCACAACTGCCATGCGCCTGAAAGAGTATTTGGAAAACCTGGGCGTAACGGTATGCCTGTTGAGCATGGACAACTTTTTCCTGCCTGTGGATCAACGTCCTCCGGAAGCACAAAGTGACTGGGAATCTCCGTACTGCGTAAATCGTGATTTGCTGATTACTACGATCAGCCGCTTGATGGACGGTGGGGAAGTTGATGTACCCTGGTACGACTTCAAGACCGGCACGACCGGCGGCTATCGTAAGATGCAGGGCGATAAGAATGCCATCATCATTGCCGAGGGAATTCACATGCTCAACCCGCTGATTTTTGATAAGATCCGGGGTGTATCAAACGGTGTATATGTGGCGCCGCGCACCCGTATTATTACGGATGACGATAAGATCGTCCGGCCCAAACATCTGCGGGTAGCACGGCGCATGATCCGGGACTATAATACCCGCGGGCATTCCTTGCGGGATACGATAGAACGGGCCCAGAGCGTTGACCTGGGTGAGGCAAATTATATCAATCCCTATAAGTTTAATGCAGAGATCCATATTGACAGCTTCCTGGATTATGAGCCGTGTATTTTGGCAAAATACCTCAGCGAAATTCCCCAGTTTCGAGAGGAGTTAACGCCGCACTTTATGGAAGAACACGGCTTGATGGATCTGATGAATGTAGTGCGTAGTGTACCGCCGCTGCATACGACCTATGTACCCCTGAATTCTATCGTCCGAGAATTTGTCGGCGGCAGTCGATACGAGTATTGATAAGGAGAAAGAGAAAATGAGTAGAATTATTACGATAAACCGGGAATTCGGCTCCGGTGGCCGCGAGTTGGGCAAGCGCCTGGCAGATGCGCTGAATGTGCCCTGCTATGATAATGAAATTATTGAGCTGATTGCGAAGGAGAACGGCTTCGATGAGGAGTATGTGGCAAATATTTCGGAAAAGAGCATCGAGGCGGCCTATCCTATGACCATTGGCCATCGTTTTGCTATGCCGATTTTTCCTTTAATGGATCAGCCGATTCGGGTGGCGGTTGCCCAACGCAAAATTATTGAAAACTTTGCCAAGCAGGGAGATTGTGTGATTGTTGGCCGTGCCGCTGATGTGATCTTGAAGAATTACGATCCGCTGAACCTGTTTATCTACGCGGATATGGAGTCAAAAGTGCAGCGCTGCCTGGATCGTGCGCCGGCAGAGGAAAACCTGAGCCGGCAGGAGCTGGAAAAGAAAATCAGACAGGTGGACAAAGCCCGTGCCCAGCATCGGGAAATGTACGATGATGGCAAGTGGGGCGATAAGGCAAACTATGATCTTTGCATCAATACGTCCGGACGGGAAATCAAACACCTGATCCCCGCCATTGCCCAGTACTGCAAGGACTGGTTTCAGAATAGGGAAGAATAACCCATGAAGATCAGATTTAACGAAGATACCGCTGTGGTAGAGAGAGTCCGGGAGGGGCTGAGACGCAAGGACGGATACTGCCCATGCCGCCTGCCGAAAACGCCGGAAAATGTCTGTATGTGTCAGGAATTCCGGGACCAGATTGCAGATCCCAACTTTGAAGGTTATTGCCATTGCCGTCTTTATTACAAAGAAAAGTGACGTAAAATGAGGTAAAAGCCGTGAAATTAACAATTTTAACGGACAATTCAACCCGCATTGACGAGTACTATCTGGGCGAGCCGGGAGTAAGCTATTATATCGAGGATGGAGAGCGGAAAATCCTGTTTGATACCGGATATTCCGATGTCTATCTGCGGAATGCGGAGAAGCTGGGAATCGACTTAAAACAGGTGGATACCGTTATTTTGAGCCACGGACACAACGACCATACCAGAGGACTGCTTTACTGGGAGAGCGGCGCAAAAAAACCGCTGCTCTATGCCCATCCTGATGCTTTTTTGCCGAAGAAATTTGACGGCGAGGAAATCGGTATGCCAATTTCGGAGAGGAAAATCTTGGAACTTTTTGAACTGAAATTATGCAAAAATCCGATTAAAATAACGGATAATATCACATTTTTAGGGGAAATTCCAAGAGAGAACGACTTTGAAGGAAAGCGGCCGCTGGGGGAGAAACAGAGCGAAAACGGCGGCTGGGAGCCGGATCTGCTTCGGGATGATACTGCCATTGTCTATGACGGCGGCGAAAAGGGCCTGACTGTGATCACCGGATGCAGCCATGCCGGCATCTGCAACATTGTGGAATATGCAAAAAAAGTTTGCAAAAATGAGAAAATCAACGGAATTATCGGCGGTTTTCACATGATGAAGTTAACATCCCGCGTGGCAAAAACCGTGGAGTATCTGAAGCAGCAGAACCCGAAACACCTGTGCCCCTGCCACTGCACCTGCTTCCATGCCAGAGCGGCGATCCATGCTGCTGTGCCGGTGGAGGAGGTCTGTGTGGGAGATGTGCTGACGTTCTGAATGGGGAAAAAAACGGAAATATCAGGAAAAATTTTTGCCAAAACGGAAAAAATGCGGAAAACCAAGGAGGACGGCTATGTACTATCGTGTGAGTACTGAAATTTTTGAAAAGCTCCCCACCGCGTGCTTCGGTGCAGTGGCGGTAAAGGGGTTGAATAACAGGGAAAAAATCCCCGGACTGGAATGTATGCTGCAGGAGAATATTGCGGCGTGTGAGCAGTATTTTGCGGACAAGAAGCCCAAAGAGACGCCGGATATCCTGCCCTATCGAGAGGCATTCCGGGCACTGGATATCAACCCCAATAAATTCCTGTGCTCAATCGAGGCGCTGTTAACCCGGATCGCCAAGGGAAAGGGATTCCCCACCATCAACGCTATTGTGGATCTGGGAAATGCCGTTTCCATCAAATACCGCCTGCCTATTGGCGCCCACGATCTGGACAGTATTGATGAGGGTCTGGACGTTCGTCTGGCCGGTGAGGGAGATACGTTTATCGCTTTCGGCGAGACGGAAGAAGAGATTCCGGAGGCCGGCGAGGCCATCTATGCCAGTGGCCACGAGGTACGGACACGGCGCTGGACCTGGCGGCAGAGCGAGCGGGGGAAGATTACCACGGAGACCTCGGCAGTCCTGTTTCCCATTGACGGTTTTTCGGATATCAACCGGGAAAAAGTGCTGGCGGCGACAGACGAATTTGTGGAGTTGCTGCACCGCTTTTTCGGAGAAAACATTCAGATCGAAACCGGCTATGTTGATGTTCAAAATCCCTGCTTCACCTTTTTTGAAAAGTAAATTTTTCATGCAAACAGGCGGCACTCTTTTTGAGCGCCGCCTGTTTGCTGCCGGAAGATCCCCTGCTAACCGGCTTTGCTTTGAACAGAACCGAAAAACAATGGCTGCACAGCATGAAAAAAAGAAAAATTTTTGCGAAAAATATTTGTAAATTGCGGGAAAATAGTATATGATAAAATAGAATTATTTCAGGGTAATATCTACCCATCAGCTTATGCCCCGGAAGGATGTTGAAGCCATGGAAAAAAAGAGAAGATCTTTGTTCATCATCGGTATCATTGTGATCGCTGTTTTGCTTGCTGCGGTGGTATTTTTATCCATTAAACTGGGCATTTTGACACAGAAAACGGCGGGTCCATACGATCTGTCCATCTCTACAAAAGCCGGCTTTACGCAGGATAAGGTGGATGAGATTCGGGGATTAGACGGCGTAGTAGCCCTTGTGGGAGTGTACGAAGAGATTACGGATACCCGCGTTATCCAGTCGTTTCCGGAGAATGTGATTACCCCCAAAATGGTGGAGGGACGGCAGATAGAGCTGGGGAATGAGGTCGTGGTAGACTCCCGTTATGCCCAGCAAAAGAATTTACATCTCGGACAAAAAATTCCTCTGACAGTTGGCGGGAGCGCGTCCCTGTATACGATCGTGGGACTGGCAGAACCCAGCTTTGATATGCAGTCGCCGGCAAAGCCGTTTTTCTATGTGGATATCTCCGCGTTTCATACAGATGGATACAACCGGATCTATTTGTGCGTTTCCCGCAATACCAGCCTCAACAGTGTACAAAAGGAGATACATGCGTTAGGGTCTGTTGGACAGAAAAACCGCTATGAACAGCTTCGCAAAGGAGTTCAATCCAAAGCGAATGAGACAGAACAGCTCATGGATACCGTACTGGGACCGGTGAAAGAGGAACTGGATGCGGCAAAAGAGAAGCTGAATGCAGCCCAGCAGCAGTTGGATCTATCCGGCAATACGGCAAAAATCACTGAGGCAGAAGCACAGCTGCAAGCGGCGAAGGAGGAGTTGGATAAGAATCGTAAAGCATTAGATGAGACAAAAGAAAGCTTGACAGCAACGCAGACAACGCTTACCGAACGGAGAGAGCAACTGCAGGAGAAAAAAGAAGCCTTCCAGATATCGGTGGAAAAGGCTGACGTTTCAGCAGACGAAATCGACTCCAGACTCGTCCAGCTCTATGAGGAGTTGGCAGCGGCACCGGGCGATAAGACGATTTTGCGATCGATCGAAGCGCTGGAGAGTTTGCAGGAGACCCGCTCTGCTTTAGAAACGGAGCAGGAAGAACTGGACCGGGAAAGCGTGCAGTTCCTGAGGACGATGCAGACCTATCAGTTTAGTGAATACGCATACAAAGCCCTTCAGGCCGACTACAACAAAAAAGCGGAGGAGTTTGAAAAACAAAAATCCGCTTTTGAACAGGGCAAGGATGTGTTTTCTGCCAAACAGGAAGAGTATCGGCAGGCAGAAAAAGAGTATTTGGAAAAGAAGCGGGCGTATGATGAAAAGCTGGAGGCCTATCAAAAGGAGATTGACGCCATTGAGCCGGCTGACTGGGTTATCACCCACTTTGGTCAGGACGGTACAATATTACGATTGGAAAATGCCGTATTCTAAAGAACGGTGGATGTGAAAATGATGGAAAAGAAAGTTATTTTTGAAGCAAAAGATCTCTTCAAGCAGTACGGCAGCGGTTCCGGTACCACGGTTGCGCTGGACCACGTTTCTCTGAAAATCTATCAGGGAGAGCTGCTGGTGATTTTGGGCAGCAGCGGCAGCGGTAAAAGTACGCTTTTGAATATGATCGGCGGAATGGATCGTCCCACCTCCGGCGGGATCTACATTGACGGCAACAATATCTGCAACTACTCCGATAAGCAGATGACAACATATCGGCGGGAAAAAGTGGGTTTCGTATTTCAGTCTTTTAACCTGATCCAGGAGCTGACTGCCCGGGAAAACGTGGCGCTGACGGCGGATAAATCCGGACAAAGTGTCAGCATTGAGGATGCGTTTGCCATTGTGGGTCTGTCCCGGAAACAGAATAGGTATCCCTCCGAACTCTCCGGCGGGATGCAGAAGCGTGTGGGCATTGCACGCGCCATAGCCCTCAGTCCCAGATATCTCTTCTGCGACGAACCCAATTCCGGCCTCGACCCCAAGACTTCCTTGATTATCGATGACTTGATTTTTGATATAACGCACGAATTTGGAATCACCACCGTTGTCAATACCCACGACTTGAATTCCGTGATTACGATAGGGGAGACCATCTCCTATATTTATGAAGGAAATCTGGCTTGGACAGGTTCTATGGACACCGTTCTGACTTCTGACAATCAATTGCTGAATGAGTTCATTTATGCCCAACCGCTGACGCAAAAAATCAAACAAAAATTATAGGTATGAACTGGATTGATATCGTTGTTTTGATTCCGGCGGCGTGGTTTGCCTATCGTGGACTGAAAAACGGCTTAATTTATGAGCTCGCCTCTGTTCTTGCTTTGATATTGGGCGTGTGGGCTACCGTTCGCTTTTCGCCTGTGGTAGCTATGCGATTGGGTGACGGCAAACTTTATCAAATTCTTGCCTTTGTCATTATTTTCGTGGCTACCTTGGTGTTGGTTCATTTTGCCGGAAAACTAATGGAAAAAGTGATTAAACTTCTTGTTCCGGGAATCGTCAATAATATAGTAGGTTTGATTTTTGGCATCTTTAAGGTGCTGATTGTCTTTAGTGTTGTTTTTATGTTTATTAATAAAGTGGATACTAAAGAAGTGCTGATTAAACCTGAAACAAAAACCGAATCATTGACATACAAGTATATAACTCCCGTTGCTCCTTTCTTGAGCGATTGGTGCAAAAAAGAATGGGATGTCAAATCCGATGTCATTTCTGATATAACCAATGATAAAAATCACAGCGAATGCCCAACGACGAACAAGCACTAAAGGATATTGTACAGCAGTTTATCAATCAATCAGGCAGGCAAAAACTGTTTGATGAGCGTCGTGTGTTGGCGTTGTGGACTGAAAAAATGGATGAGTTGACGAAGCAGAACACGCAGTGCCGCGATATTCGTAATGGCGTCCTCAAAGTAAAAGTCCTGAATGCGGCCCTCCGCTTTGAAATGATGGCACGCAAAAGCGAAATCATTTCACAACTTAATCAATGGGCTGGTGTTGAAGTGGTTAAAGATATATTATTTTGCTAATTTATCGTTTCTTTTGTGTCTTATAAGTTGTAAATTATCTTCCGATTTCGATAATCTTAAATTCGGTGCGGCGGTTGGTGGCACGGCCTTCTTCCGTGTTATTGTCGGCAATGGGCTGAGACTTGCCATAGCCCTTGTAGCTGATTTGTGAGGCGTCGA
>CALCRH010000151.1 GCA_937894515.1 uncultured Clostridia bacterium
GATGTCCGCCTGTTCAACTGCCCTCGGTATGGCGTGGAAGGCGGGAGTTGCTGCGGAGATCATCGGTGTTCCGGACGGTTCGATAGGAAAACAGCTTTACTATGCAAAGCTTTACATCGATACTGATGATCTGCTGTGCTGGACGATTATCATAGTTCTGGTAAGCGTAGCCTTCGAAAAGCTGTTTATGTACATCCTGAACAGGATATATCGCAGATTGGAGCGCGGACAATGGAGCTTATGAATATAACAAAAAGGTTCGGCGGCGAAACGGTGCTTGATAATATTTGCATGAACATCGGCAAGGGTGAGACCGTCCTCATAAGCGGAGTATCGGGAAGGGGAAAGACCACTCTCCTGCGCATCATGATGGGACTTGAAAAACCGGATCAGGGCACCTTAAGGGATGCTCCGGTATGCTGCTCGGCGGTTTTTCAGGAGGACAGGCTGTTCGATGACTTTACCCCGTTTACGAGCATCAGAATGACGGCGCCGAAACAAATTACAAATGCTGAAATAATAAAGCACCTTGAACGTGTCGGCCTGACAGAGCATGTTATAAGACCGGTAAAAGAGCTGTCGGGAGGAATGAAAAGGAGAGTTTGTATTGTAAGGGCAATACTCTGCAATTTTGATACGCTTTTTCTGGACGAGGCGTTTACCGGTCTCGATGCGGAAACCAAAAAAAACGTAGTTTCATATGTCAAAGATAATGCCAAAGGAAAGACGATCGTCGCTGTCAGCCATTCTGCGGAGGATTCGGAGCTTCTGGGCGGCAGAATGATAGAACTGTAATTTACGCAAAACGATCACGCATTTGCCCCACAAGCTACGATGCACCCATTTCAATTTCTTCATTAGCGAAGCGTCTTCATTCCTTCATTAGCCCGCAAGGGCGACTTCATTGAAAAAAGCAAGTCTAACGACTTGCTTTTTTCATGTCTAAGAACGACCAAAAGGTACATTTTCGAGCTAAGAAATCGAAAAAGGTACAGAAAAGCATTTTTTAATCTTCTGATAAAAAATGTAACTTGTATTCGGGTAATGCTTTGATGGCTTCTAATGCTTCTTCCATACCGGAGAATAATGACACACAATTATCACCAACCGGCTCCCACATTGCCGGAAACGCGCCGGGTTGGCTGCCTATATACATCCATTCTTCTTCGTCAAATTGGTGAAGTATCTCATAAACGTATTTATAGTAACCATGTTCACTTTTCATAATAATGAAACGCTCAGAATGCTCGGGATTATAAACGACCCGAACTATTTCATCAGACCAGCCGTCAAGGCCTTTATCGTACATCATCGGCACAATTTCTTCCCAAGAAGGCATTGGCGCGATATGTCTTGCGGTACGTTTCCTAAATGGGTTTTTCATTTGTTGTTTTCCTTTGCAGTGTTTATGGATGAAACAAGCATTGCACGAAGTGATTTGCACTTTGATTCAAGATAATTGTATTGCTCTTCGTTTATATAATTGGTTTTGAAAAGCAATTCCAACCAATAGCCGGTTTCATTCGCCTCTTTCAGTGCAATCTGCATTTTTGAAATAAAATCCGCTGTCCCGTGTGCATATTTTGCCTCACGGATATTGGCACCAATGGACGTTCCGCTTCTGCCGATCTGGTTTGAGATAATGCTTTCCCGCTGTTCTTTCAAAGCTTTTACGAGATTGATGATCAATACGGAAAAATCCATAGATTGCTCCGCAAGTTTATCGTTTGGCATATCTGTACCACCTTCCGAATTAAGTATAACAAAAGTGAAAAGTTCTGTCAATGAAGCGTTTGCTTCGCAAACATGAAGCGGCGGCTTTGCCGCCATGAAGCACTCGCTACGCTCGTATGAAGCGAAGCGCACACTAACCTTTCCGTGTGCCGCAGGCACGCTTCATAGAGCGAAGCTCTGCTTCATTTTTCATGCACCGCAGGTGCGCTTCATTGAAAAAAGCACTTGCTTTCGCAAGTGCTTTTTTCTGGTGCCGGTGACGGGGGTCGAACCCGTAC
>CALCRH010000152.1 GCA_937894515.1 uncultured Clostridia bacterium
CCAGATCATCTTGTCGACAGCGTCGGAGAAGTGGGTTGCTTCCTCAGGAGGAACACCCGACTTTGGTCGTTCAGAGCTTTTATCCTTTTCCCACTTGCCGTCAACGTTCCTCACCTTGGCATTGTTCATACTGATAAGCGTATATTTGCATTTATCGCCGTTAATTCGAAACCTCGGGCATCTGTTGTCTGACTCAGCCAATATTCTAGCCCATAGTAGATACTTGTCGGACTGGGGAGGCTCCATGCCAGGGTGCTCCATTTTAATGACATTCCACCCGTATTTAGCCAGCTCATCAACTGCCATGTCGTTGAAGGTAGCCGAGTTAGTGACGTTAGGGTTCTTGTGGTCGCCGTATTTATCCTTATAAAAGTAAACGGTTCGGTTTTTGTGTTGTTCGTAGTAGGCTGCAAACTTGCCTATGAGGTCCGAAATAAGTGTGTTAGTCTGCCCGTCTGGTTTAGTAAAAAACTCATTAATCATTGTCTGGCAGACGACGTCTGATACTGTTTGCCGTGCGAAGTCCCAGTTGCGAGGTTGCTGGACAGTCATCACGCAGATAGACGAATGGGTTATAACAGTGGCTCTTTTCCATATTGATAAGGTCAAGAACCTTTATGTCATAGCCTTGTTCTTTCAGAAGATTTCCCGTATCGCGGAGCAGTTCGCCTTTCGGGTCGAGAACAACAAAACTTGTGTTGGCGTTCATGATGTTTGGCTTGGCAAAGAACCTTGTCTTACCGGCACCGGAACCGCCGCACACAAGCACGTTCAGGTTTCTTCTGTGCTTTCTGCCGTCAAGACCGATGGCGACATTCTGAGTCAGCAGTTTATTCTCCGTCTTTCTTTTATCGGCATATTTCTTGTTGACTGAGCTCGACGAGCCCCATTTAGCCGAGCCGTGTTCCTCACGCCGTCTGTAATTGTGCTCCGTGGAAAGGTACACACCGATGGCAATACCGTAGACCAAAAGCAAAACGAGGACAGTTTTTACGCTGTCCTCGCAAAGCTTTATTTGGAACGGGTTTTCCATCACGGTTCCGAACTCTTGGATCAAGCTCACCAAACCGTTTTCCATACAGGGCGCAATCAGAAGGCCGAGCCACACAACCGGAATAATGCCGCAAAGATAAAGGATAATGTTCTGCTTGGAAAGCTTATCTTTCCTCACGGTCAGCTTTCCTTTTTTCTTTCTTGGTCGGGGCATCAATGACCTTTAAGATCAGATCGTTAATATCCTCTGTGGGCTTTTCCTCCTTCAGAAGATCGTTACGAAAGTCCATCAGGCCGCTGACCATAAGACGCTGTTCAAAGTCGTCCAGCGTTATGACCTTCTTTTCATCAGCCATGTCGGGACCTCCTTATCTTGCTTCGTCTCTGCGTTCCTTGGGCTTCATATCCTTTTCCAGAATCTTTGCCATATCAGCAGAGATTTCGTTTGCAACGTCTCTGATCTTGGAAAGCTCGTTTCTCATAGAACGGGCATCCATCGTAGAGATGTTCTCCGGGAGGCGTTCAAAGCGGAACATGTCTTTTGCGACATTGTAGCGGCTGCACAGCATATACGACGCGCAGTACGCAGTAAATGCGTGTTCGTTTCGCTTATACTCACCGTTGTCAAGGTGAGCATGTGCAAGCTCCTGAGAAAGCCCACGGAAGATGTCACCGGCATCCAGCCCCGCCCTTACAAAGATTTTCTTATCCTGCGGACGGTAGGCGGCATTGATACCTTCCGGCATCTGCTGGCTGATCTCGATAGGACAGGGAGCGTTGTGAATGAGTGCTTTGAGAAGCATTCTTTCATCACGCTTGATACCGGCGTTTTCTCTCGGCTTCGCATTGGTCTGCGTAATATCGAACACCTTCTTGGAATTGTAGCTCACACCGATGGAGCCATCATCCTTGGTGTATTCCTCACCGGGTTCGAGCAGAACGATTCCGCTTTCGCCCTTCTTGATATACACGCCGTTATCCTTCCAACCCTTGAAGTCGGCAAGCTGAGTCGCATCCGGCTTCTGTGCGGTAATGAGAATAGCGTTGCCGACGGAGTAACGGTCGAAGTGCGCCTGAACATCCAGATAGGACTGGAACAGTTCACCGTCATTCGTCATGTGCTGCGCCGTCTCGTCGATCAGAGCAAAAGCGTTTTCGCGCTCCTGCTTCTTCTGAGCAGCCCATTCGTCCTTGTCGAAGGAAGCAAAGCTCTGTCCTTCGGTTTCCTCTTTGGGCTGGCTGTTGAAAATATCATCAAAGTTTGCCATAGATTATCTCTCCTTTTCTTTTTTCTTTTTCGGCACGTCGATGTGCTCCGTGTTTCTCTGCGGGGTATCCTTTGTCTTCTGCGATGAAGCCGCCCTCTGCCTCTGTTCCTCCCGGATCTCTTTCATTTCCTCTCTTACGGACGGGCGGGAGCGTTCCGAAGAATCAGAGGTACCCCTGGCGGTTTTCTCTCGCGGCTTTGAGGTAGGCTCGGACTGACGGGATTTCGCAATCGGGCCTTCTGTGGGGTTTTGCGTCTGTGCCTCCTCCTTATTGGGAGTAGGAGTAAGGAGCGCATCGAGGAAGGCTTCGTCCTTGTCCTTTTCGGTGGTATGCCGATCCGGTTCGGGAATGTCTGAGCCTTTTTCCGCTTTTTCCTTTACGATCTCGCCCCTTGCGGATGCGATGTCGGCAGTTGCAATACCGAAGCGTTCAAAGATACGATTGATTTTGCTTGCATCTTCTGCACGGACAAACACATCGGTATGACCGTCTGTATCCGTCTTATCTTTAAGAACGCAGTACAGAACACCATACTTTTTCGCCTCCCGGCAGAAGCGTTCCAGCTCACCGTCGCTTACAGAGAACACCTTGAGTTCCTTGCCGCTTTTGAGCATACTGGTCAGCCTCGTTTTACCGCGAGTCTTTTTCTGATCCTGCAATACTGCATAGAGCAGAACTGCCAGTCGTTCAGCCGCTTTACCGCTGATCTTTGCAGCCACTTCAACTCCGTTGAGGGTCATTCTCACGACCTGTTCGGCTGCTTCTCCTGACGAGTAACTCATCTGTCGTTTTCTCCTTTCTTTCAGTTTCCTGCTGTTTTAACTGCTCAAGGTTCTCCTGAACCCTTGCAGACCGTTCAGCAATCACGGTGCAAAGCTCGATTTCCTTTCGGCAGGACTTCATCTCTTTCGATATTTCCGCGATCCGGGCTTTCGTTTCTTCAATGCTTTTTTCATCGCCTTTGCGAGTGCATTGTTTCAGTTTATTCTTTAGTCCCTTGCGGTCATAGGAAAGAGATTCCAACTGAGCTGACTTTTCATCTTGGTAGGATGCAAGCTCATCGGTTGTGGTAATACCTGTCCTTCCGAGGAAATCTGCCTGAGCTATATACTGATCGAGCTTTATCACATCTTCGCGCAAATAAGCCGACACCTTTTTTACGGATGCCGGCTTGTGGATAATGATATGAAGCTCGTAACAGTAGTAAAGATATAGGGCGTAAAGACCGGTGGCTTTTTCGGAGCGTTCCTTGTAGTGATAATAAGGAGCTTTCTTGTCCTCTTTCACTTCGGGGAACGGGACCTTGCGGCGCACGTTATTCTGAATACGCTGCTTGATGGAGTCCAGTTCATAGAACTCACCGAGTCCGTCCAGACGGAAATGTTTATCGCCGTCCACGATCTTTACAATAGGATGAATACGAGGTGCGCCGGTATCCGTCTTGGTGACGATCTCATAGCCCATCTCTTTCATAACGCGGAGAAAATCACGCTCGGTCGTTGACGCAGCAACCGCTCTGTCAATGTCTTCGCGTACTTTTCCGCGCAGCGTCGGCTTGCCGTTCTTTTCGGCAGACCATTCGCCGTAATTCTTGCCGCGCTTATCCGGATTATCCAACACGGATATTCTTGCTTCGCGGCACAGACGGTCGGATACTTCACGCATCCGTCTGTAATCCTCCGGGGAGTTGTAAAACTTCTTGCCGTCCACATCGGATACCGAGTTGATCACGAAATGATTGTGATAGTGACCGGTATTACAATGGGTGGCAATCACGACCTGAAAGCGGTCGCCCCATAATTCTCTTGCAAGCGCAACTCCGATGTTGTGTGCCGTATCCGCGTCCACTTCATCTGCCTTAAAGGACTGGTAGCCATGATAACAAGCTCTGCCGCCCTCATTATGCTTGAGCTTTTTGGTTTCCATGAACTCCTTTGCCGCCAGCTCTTCACTCGTCAGATTAAGGCAAGTGACATACGCTCGCGTTTCGGTTTTCATTTCATCGGCGGCATACTCAATTACGCCTTCAATCTCATGGAGAGTGGATAACCCTTTTCGGGTTTCCTCTCTGGTCTTTTCGGGATTTCTTGCATAATTGATAACCTTGTCCACCCGTCCTTTTATGGGCCAGATAGAGGTGACTGCCATCAGCAGGTTTCGGAGGTGTATGCGTCAGAGACAAGCTTGGTCGCCGCTCTGATCTCCTCCAATCCTTTTCTGAACTGCGGCATGTCCGGTACGCTTGTGGCATTGAACTTTTTCAAAGTCTGATCGAGATTGTATCCTGCCTGACGCATGGCACGGAGCAAGGCAGGAACATCGGCGGGCGGGGCCTCCTTTACCGTCGAGCCGTTCAATACCGCACGGCAATATCCTTCTCTGGACATCTGTGCTTTCTTTGCTTTCTTATTCAAAGCATCAAGTTCAGCCTTGGTGAACCTGATCTTCATTTCGAGTGTTCTTTTCAAAATAGCCATCCTTTCTTCTGGGGTTTCAGGGGCATTGCCCTCTGACAAGCGGAATTGTGGCCCCACAATTCGTTGCTTGTTAAGACAATGCCACTAACCCCATGATTCAAATTACTTCGACACTTCTAAGGTACGAAATGCCTTTTGCAGAGAACTGGAACGAAACACTTACGCGGGTGTTAAGAGGAATATCTGCCAGACCCAGATAGTTCTTTTCGCTCCATGCTGATGTCATGATCTTTCTTCCGTCATCGAAATCGAGATATGCCAACAGGTTTCTGTTCTTATCCCAGCGTTTGCAGGCGATAGTCGCCTCATAGGTTCCTTCAAAATCGGGGAACTCATAGTCACGACCATCGAAACCGGAGTCCACGAACTCCTGCCAGGATAAAGCACGCTTTTCCTTTTCCATAAAGATCACCTCCATTCGGTAAGTGGCATCAAAATTGATGCCACGATTTGATTTGGGCACAAAAATATGGCATCAAAATTGATGCCATTAGAAACTGTCGATAAAATTCAAAGCCGCAAGATCACTTTCAGTAATCTCACTCTTTATCTCTACCGGCTGAAAGGACATACCTTGCAACGCAACGGTAATTGTCTGCCGAAGCAGTTCCCGTAAATCGTTGTTTTGTCTGGAAGCGTTTATCATTGAAATGATTTCCTTGTTCAAGGAATCTGTTTTCAATCTGTGCAAATACTCCCAGGCTTTGAGTTCCTCCGGATTATCGAGGTTGAATCTTACTGAGATGCGTTTTGATGTCATAAGCGCCCTCCATTACGAATGGAACTCACTTCCGCAAGATGCTCATACCCTTTAGCAGTAGCGCAGATGTCATCGTTGATTGTTACGCGGTTTTCATCATATACGCCGAAGTTCCGTATCAGGCAGCTTCCGCCGCCGAGCACGTACAGCCTCATCAGTTCCGGATTGTATTCATGCTCACGGAGTCTCTGGAAGATGCCCGCAACATATTCAGTCGCAGTATCCGTAATGGTCTTCAAATAATCTTCCTTGATGTCTGCTGTACCGAAACGAAACACGCGATTGATAATTGCCTCATCGACGGTTGTGTGATGGATTCGCATGACATTCTCACGAACCGCCAGAAGGCACTGGTGCGTACCGTATTTCTCCGTGAACATATTGCCGGGAATCGGCTTTTTGTCATTGATGAACATGATGTTCATGGTGCCGTTGCCAATATCGCAGAGCATATTGACTCCCTTGAACTCGGAGAGGCGATCTGCAACTGCGGCAAAACCCTGCGGGAACACATCTGCTCCGATGATCTCCACATGGTACTGAGTGCCGCGGAAGGTAAACTCAACCTCGCGGTTTTGCATAAGGTAGTCTTTGAACTCGTTTCGCTGACCGCTCACCCAGGTAAGGGGAAGACCGGCTGCAATGTGAACCTTGCCGGAGGTAATCTTTCGGATATTCAGCTCCCGCGCAATCCCTGCAAGAGCAAGAACGTAGTAGTCAATATCCTTTGTCTTATCCGCAAGGAACTCTTTATGACCTTCACCGATCAGATAATATCTGCCGTCATAGACAAGCAAATTATCTTTGAAAACGGGTTCGGTATCATAGACCGCCACGCTTGCCGGGAAGCAGCAGTTTGCGGTTTTGATATTGCCGTATCCGCTGTCGATTCCGATGATGAATACATCATTGATTTCTTTCACGCTCTCACCCCCGTTATCTCGACTTTTCCGGCTGAGGGTTATACGGTACAGAAAGGATCTTCCCGTTGACACTGATAAGCTTTTCGGGATTTCGGAACTGCTTTTTGAATCGTTCAAGCTGTTCACGATCCAGCGAGCCGAAGTTCTGACCGGAGCAATCACAGATAAAGAAGGGACCGAAAATCACATCCATGATTTCATGATTCTCTCCGTAGACTGCGCGGTTGGGGTCCATGCCGTTAAACTTGCCTTCCTCGTTACACACGATGCAAACAGCCTCCTCAAAAGGATAGAAGGCTTCAATATCGCCCTTGACGGCTGCCTGCAGACCTTCAAGTGTATTTGTGATCTCCGTTACTCTGGCGACCTTACCCGGCTCACAGAGCACCACCTTGATTTTTTCCTCTTTCAGTTCTTCGGTGAGGTCGGGGGCAAAATTGACCTTCTGGAAACCGACAGTATCGCAGAAGTTATAGGTGGATTCACCGTCTGCGCCGATAACCTCAACCACATCCGAAACCGAAAGCGATCTGCCTTTGTATCCCTTTGGATGGTCAAGATTGAACATGCGATATACGTCTTCGAGGTTCTCACAGCTTACTTCACCCTCGAAAACCTTGTCGTAGATCTCGCTTTCGATTTCAGAAGAACCCTGAAACCGTTCCAGTCCGTCAAGGCTCTGGAAAGCCACGCGATTATGGTCGCGTCCCATGTTGACCTGATAAATTGCTATATCCATTAGCGTTCTTTCTCCTTTCTCATTCGTGTTATTCCTACACGGATTTTCAGTTCGTCGTTGACATCCTTACCGCAGGACGGAGGCTCATCAAGCACCGTGTATTTGCCTTGCAAGCCGGACACAATTCCTTTTACCGCGCCACGACCTATCTCATCGTTATCCAGGTGAAGTCGAATCGTGCTCACCGTCGGATGATCTTCAAGGAAACGGCTCAGTGCAACGGGAACGACATTTTCTCTTTTTGTCCGATATACACCGGCTAAAGAAAGAAATATTTCCGATTTCCAGTCGCGCCCTTCAATCAGCTCCAGCGTTGCATAACTCATAGCGTCTATCGCAGACTCAAACACATGGATTTCTTTTGCGCCGGTATTCTCACCGATTGAAAAAGAAAAGTGTTTGTCGCTTCCGGTAAGCTCACCTTTGTACTGCCCGACAGTTCCACGGAGTGCTCCGTATCGTGCTGTTCCATCCTTGTCGTACCCTACAAAAACTGCGTTGTGATAGTCCATAGACTCAAAGAGCGTTTTATGCTCGATGCAGTAGCGGATAATGACCGGATGAATGCCGCGACTTCTCAGATAGCGTTCAACATGGGAGGTATCGTCTGACAGTTTCGGCATAAGAAAATCGCGGTGAACTTTTTCCTTTTGGCGATAAAAAACAGGCGGTTGTATCGCCGCCCGTCCGATTATTGCTTCTACCGCCTCCATGAATGAAAGCCCTTTGACTTTTATGAGATAATCAAGAGCAGACCGCCCGCCGATGTCCTGTGAGAACCAATACCATTTCCCGTTGCTGATACGAAGGGAGTCGTGTTCTCTTGTGCAGTAGGTGTTGCCGGATACATGGACAAGTTCCTGCGGTTCATAGTTTCGGAGATAGGTCATCAGATCCATTTCCTTCGCTTTCAGAATGTCTTCCGCAGCAATATAAGCCATGACGCATCACCTCGATTCTCGCTGTTCCCGAATAAAGTCCTGTCGGATGATGGCATTGGCACGGCACTCGATAGTGTCGCGGATGTTCTCCATGTGATCGGTTTCTCGCTTCTCGAAATCCTTGAACACATCTGCAAGCGGGCTGGGCGATTTCAGAAGTGCCTTGCACTGCTTGTCTGACAGATCATGATACTCAAGAGCAAGAACAATATCCTCGCGCACCGTGTACTCATAACAGTGGTTGAGAATTTCACCGGGCGGCTGGTTCATCAGCCACTCACGGTAC
>CALCRH010000153.1 GCA_937894515.1 uncultured Clostridia bacterium
GGCAGACTGGAAAAGCACATTGCCACTGCCAACTCCCTGGGCCTGCGTAAGATCGGTGATTCCACCGTTCAGCCCGATAACGATCAGACCCGCGGCAAGATCGCCAAGATCGGCTATCTGCTGCAGGTCACCGAAGCCAAATAAGGAGGTGCCAGAGAAATGAAACTGAATGAACTGTCTCCCGCAGCTGGCTCCACCAAGGAAGCCTACCGCAAGGGCCGTGGCGCCGGTTCCGGCAACGGCAAGACCGGCGGTCGTGGTCACAAGGGTCAGAAGGCCCGCAGTGGCGGCGGTACCCGTATCGGTTTTGAAGGCGGCCAGATGCCTTTGGCACGCCGTATCCCCAAGCGCGGTTTTAACAACATTTTTGCAAAGCCCCTGGAAATCATCAACCTGACTTCCCTCAACAAGTTTGAGGATGGCGAGATCGTCACCGCTGAAGCCCTGCTTGCTAAGGGTATCCTGAGCAAGTGCGAGTACGGCTATAAGGTCCTGGGTAACGGTAAAGTTACCAAGAAGGTGACCGTGCAGGCCGCTGCTTTCTCCCAGGCTGCTAAGGAAGCGATCGAGGCAGCCGGTGGAAAGGCAGAGGTGATCTAAGTGCTTCAGACAATCAAAAAAGCATGGGCGATCCCCGAACTGCGGAAAAAGATCGTGTTTACTGCACTGATCCTCCTGATCTTTCGCATCGGTAACGCTATCCCCGTTCCCTATGTGAACACTGCTCTGCTGAACAGCTATCTGAACAGCCTGAGCAACACCATTCTGGGTCTTTATAACGTGATGTCCGGCGGTGCATTCGCCAACGCCACCATCTTCGCCCTGGGCGTTCAGCCCTACATCAACAGCTCCATTATTATCCAGCTGCTGACCATCGCCATCCCTGCTCTGGAGCGTCTGGCTCAGGAGGGCGGCGAAGAGGGCAAGAAGAAGATCCAGTCCATCACCCGCTATGCTACCGTGGCGATCGCCATTCTGCAGGGCTGGGGCTACTACGCACTGATGAAGAACTACGGTATCCTGACCACCACCGGTCTGTGGGCGGCTCTGGTAATTATCGTCTCCTTCATTGCAGGCTCCGCTTTCGTTATGTGGATGGGCGAGCAGATCACCGAGTTCGGTATCGGCAACGGTATCTCCATCATCCTGTTCGCCGGTATTCTGAGCCGTATGCCCAACATGGTTGGCGCCGGTATCTCCATGATCCAGAACGACCCCACCAAGTGGTGGGCCATCCTGCTGGTCGTGGTGGGTATCCTGCTGCTGTTGGTGCTGATTACCTGGGTCAACGGTGCTGAGCGCCGTATCCCCGTGCAGTATGCCAAGCGTCAGGTGGGTCGTAAGCTGTACGGCGGCCAGGCAACTTCCCTTCCCATGAAGGTGAATATGTCCGGCGTTCTGCCTATCATCTTTGCCCAGTCCATCGCTATGATCATTCCCACCATCGGCGCTTTTGCTACCCCGAAAGAGGGTACTTTCTGGGCCAGCGTGATCGACGCCGTGGACAGCAAGTCTGTTCTGTACATGATCATCTATTTCCTGCTGATCATTGCATTCAGCTATTTCTATGCAACGATTCAGTTCAACCCTGTTGAGATCTCCAACAACCTGAAGAAGAACGGCGGTTTTATCCCCGGCTTCCGCCCCGGTAAGCCCACCGCCGATTTCATCAAGAAGGTTTTGAACAAGATCACCCTGTTCGGTGCTGTCTATCTGGGCATCGTAGCCATTCTGCCTCTGATCATCGGTCGGATCGTGAATGTGTCCACACTGTCCATCGGCGGTACTTCCGTTATCATCGTGGTCGGCGTTGCGCTGGAGACCGTACAGTCCCTGGAATCTCAGATGATGATGCGTCAGTACAAGGGCTTCCTGGAGTAAGAAGGAGTAAAGCGATGAAACTGATCCTTTTAGGCGCCCCCGGTGCCGGTAAAGGCACCCAGGCTGACATTATCAAGAAGATGCTGGATATTCCCACCATCTCCACCGGTAACATTCTGCGTGCCGCGGTGAAAAACGGGACTCCTACCGGCTTGAAGGCCAAGGAGTACATGGATGCCGGCAAGCTGGTTCCCGATGAGGTCATTATCGGCATCATCAACGAGCGCTTGCAGGAAGCCGACTGCACCAAGGGCTATATCCTGGATGGCGTGCCCCGCACGATCGCCCAGGCGGAAGCCATGGAAAAGGCAGGTATCCGCTTTGACGCCGTGGTGGCGCTGGAGGTTCCTGATGAGAAGATCGTGAACCGTATGGAAGGCCGCCGTGTCTGCGAGGCTTGCGGCGCCAGCTATCACATTGTGAACATTCCCCCCAAGAAAGAGGGCGTGTGCGATGTGTGCGGCGGCAAGCTGGTGCAGCGAAAAGATGATAACCCCGAGACGGTGAAGAACCGTCTGGCGGAATATCATACCACCACAGAACCCCTCAAGGGTTTCTACGAACACAGAGGGATTCTGAAGGTAGTGGAGGACCAGCCCAGCGTGGAAGCCACTACCGCCGCGATCCTTGCAGTTTTGGGGTGCTGAGTCAATGATTACCCTGAAATCCGCAAAAGAGATCGAACTGATGCGCCGGGCGGGACAAATTACCGCGGCTGCCCGCGCTGTGGCACGGGATCTGGTAAAGCCCGGCGTAACAACTGGGCAAATCGACAAGGCAGTGTTCGATTTCATCAAGGCACAGGGCGCAACGCCCTCGTTCCTGCACTACAACGGTTATCCTGCCAGTGTATGTGTCAGCGTCAACGATGAGATCATCCACGGCATCCCCGGCAAACGGGTCTTGCAGGAGGGTGACATCGTCAGCGTAGACGTAGGCGCGTATATCGGCGGCTTCCACGGCGACTGTGCCGGCACCTACCCCTGCGGGCAGGTGACCGACCAGACCCTGGATCTGATCCGGGTGACCCAGCAATCCTTCTTTGAAGGGCTGAAGTTCGCCAGGGAGGGATATCGCCTCAGCGATATTTCCCACGCTGTTCAGGACTATGTGGAAAGCCACGGATACAGCATCGTCCGGGAGTATGTCGGTCACGGCATCGGCCGGAA
>CALCRH010000154.1 GCA_937894515.1 uncultured Clostridia bacterium
GAAGTATTGATAAAAACGAAGGCGAGCTCCTACGTAATGCCATTGAATTCACGGAACGGGAAGCCGGAGATATTTTGACGCACCGTGTGGATCTGGAAGCAGTATCTATTGATGCAACAAAGGAAGAAATCGCGCAGGCATTCTCAGAATCACGCTTCTCCCGTATTCTCGTTTATGAGGAAAGTATAGACAACATCATCGGCGTGATCCACCAGAAGGTTTTTTACGATCACGGCGGGATTTCAGCGAAAGCACTCCGTGAACTGATCTCTCCGGTGATTTTCGTCATGCAAAGCGAAAAGATCAGCAGTCTGCTCCGTCAACTACAGAAAAGTAAGCTCCATGTATCGGTGGTGCTGGATGAATACGGCGGTACCTACGGCATGGTGACCATGGAGGATATTCTGGAGGAGCTGGTCGGCGAGATCTGGGACGAGCATGACGAGGTGTATGAGACTTTCTGGGAGATCAGCCCCGGCGTATACCGCGCGGATGGCTCGGTCGATTTGGATGATTTCTGTGACTTCTTTGACGTAAAAACAGATTCTGAAATGGTGTCGCTCAGCGGCTTTGTGATGGAGAAAATCGGCCATCTTGCAAAGGTCGGTGACAGCATCGTACACGACGGTTTCACGGTCAGTGTAACGGCGATGGAGTATCACCGGGTATCAGAGGTGGAAATCCGCAGGACAGAAATAGATGAATGATATGGCGTTGTTAAAGACAGGCTTACTCTGTTTCTGAACTCTCAGGCTCCGTTATTTATTAAGACATAAAATAAAAACCGCTGTAGTATTCGCCTCAGTTCAGCGAATTCTACAGCGGTTTTGTGTCATAGGTTCAATTGCGATAGAGTGCTTTGCGCACGATGCATTTATACCAGGTATTTACGTTGATACTGTATGTATTTACGTTCAAACTCTTCATTGTTTTTACGATAGGCATTTAGACTTTCGTGCAGATTGAGATTGAGGAGCTGTCGATCGATGATACAGCCGGCAATGTTTGAGCAATGGTCACCAATTCGTTCAAGATTTGTCAATATATCAGCCCATACAAAACCTACTTCAACCGTACATTTGCCTTCCTTCATACGAAGAATATGATTTGTTCGCAGTTGTTCCTTCAGGTTGTCCAGTACTTGCTCCAGAGGTTCCACCTCCACGGCAGAGTTCACGTCCGAATGAATAAAAGCGTTGCTGGCAAGGCAGAGGATTTCGTTTGCGGCATCCGTTATCACATCAAATTCCCGGCGAGCATCTGCGCTAAGGGATATTTTTTTGCTTTGAAGCTCCTCGGCAGATTCAAGTATGTTGACTGCATGGTCAGAAATTCTTTCGAAATCGCCAATGGATTTCAATAGGACAGTGATCTCTTCGCTTTCTTCCATACCCATTTGCGTTGCACTTACTTTGACCAGATAAGAGCCGATGACATCCTCATATTTATCACACGCAGTCTCTTTCTCCCGGATGCTTTCTGCCGACTGAGCTGAGTAGTTGTTGACAGATTGTATGGATTCCTGCAGTGCGGACACTGCTGTCTGTACCATCTTAATCGAAAGCCTACGAGCTTGTTCCAGCGCTAAATGCGGGGAAGCCAGTAATCTCTCGTCCAGCGCTATGGTCTCCTCCCGGTCCGTTGAAGACGGAACGAGAATCCCTGCTATCTTTTCAAGAACGGAGGACATCGGCAGCAGCAGTGCTGTAGAGAGAATCTTGAATGCGGTGTTGACAACGGCGATTCCCACCAGCGATGCGGGAGCGTCAAGTATGGCGGGAGAGAATATATAACGGATGACGGAATATACAGTGATCCATACGGCAGCACCGATAATGTTGAAGGACAAATGCACGACCGCAGCCCGCTTTGCCTCTTTTTTTGCGCCAACGCTGGAGAGCATGGCAGTCACGCAGGTGCCGATGGCATCGCCCATCACGATGGGGATAGCGGCGGCATAAGACACCACACCTGTCATGGCTAAAGCTTGCAAAATACCCACAGAGGCGGAACTGGACTGAATTATGGCAGTCAGGAGCGCACCTGCCAGTAAACCCAACAGAGGGTGCTTAAACATCAGAAAAAGCTCCCTGAAAGCAGGAACTTCACTGAGCCCGGATACAGCACTGGTCATAGTCTCCATACCGAACATCAGCGTGGCAAAGCCCAACAGGATCATTCCGGTATCCTTCTTTGTGGTCTTCCGGCAGAACATATAGAAGATAATGCCGAGCAGTGCCAATATCGGTGTAAAAGAAGATGGTTTCAGCAAGCGTACCCATGTGCTGTCACCGCTGATTCCGCCAAGCGACAAAATCCAACCGGTGACGGTCGTGCCCACATTGGCGCCCATAATGACATTGACTGCTTGGCGAAGAGTCATTAACCCGGAGTTGACAAACCCCACCACCATCACAGTGGTAGCTGAAGAGCTTTGGATCACTGCTGTGACGCCGCAGCCGGTAAGGAACCCCGCAAATTTGTTGGTAGTCATTTTAGAAAGAACGGTACGTAGCTTTCCGCCCGCTCTTTTTTCTAACGCTTTTCCCATAATATTCATACCGAAAAGGAAAAGGCACAGTCCACCGATCATTGTAAGCGCATCAAAGGCATCCATTATTATCACTTCCTCTTGTCATAGTATTTTATATTTGGATTTCAGCTTTTTCGCCATGTCCGCCTGCTGAACAGGATCAGAACCGGAAGAATCTCCAGTCTGCCGAGCAGCATGGTAAATGTCAGAACAATCGTTGAGAAATCGCTGTATCCCGCATAGCAGGAATAGGGCCCGACGGCTTCAAATGCAGGCCCGACATTCGATATGCAGGCAAGAACCGCTGAAAAATTGCTGAAGAAGCCATGCTGCACGGTATAAGTTCCTGCGTCTGAAACGATATTTACACTCTGACCGCTCACCGGATCGAACGCCAGCAGGAACAGCGCTGCCAGAAATACGAAGAAATAGAGCGTGATAAATGCAAATACATCGTTAATAATATTTCTTTCAAGCGTTTTGCCCTCAAACTTTGCTTTCGGAACATACCGGGGATTGATCATTTTACGGATGTTGATATACGCTCCCTTTATGGCGATCACGATGCGGGACACCTTGATGCCTCCTGCCGTGGAGCCGGCCATAGCACCAATGAACATAACCAAAACCAGACAGGTCGTGGCAAGCAGAGGCCAAACGGCATAGTCGGTCGTGGTAAATCCCGCCGTTGTCATCAGAGATGCCACCTGGAACAGAGCGTGGCGGAACGCTTCCTCCGTTGTATAGGTCTGAGGAAATGCTTCTGCCCGCCAGACAAGGCTGAAAAATACCAGTATAACAGCGCCTGCAACGATGGAAAAATAGCTTCTGAATTCCTCGCTGCGGAGCACATCCTTCCATTTTCCGATAAGAAGCAGATAATACAGGCTGAAATTGCAGCCGAACAGGATCAAAAAAACGGACATAACATATTGGGAGAACGGATGAAACAGCTCCATGCTGCCGGGAATAAATCCAAATCCGCCGGTTCCGGCACATCCAAAGGTTGCAAGTAAACTGAAGAAGAATTTCTCGTTTTCATATCCCGGAATCGGCTTGTCGAGCATCAGAACGGCAACCTCAAGAACGGTCATCCCGAGATAGATCAGATATAAGATCTTCGTCGTTACCTTCATCTTTGATACAAGCTTGCCGACCTGCGGACCGGGACTCTCTGCCCGCAGAAGATGCATGGAGGAACCGTCATTACTCTCCGGTATAAAAATCAAGACAAACACGAGAATTCCCATGCCGCCGATCCAGTGGGAAAAACTGCGCCAGAAGAGCGCCGAGTGTGAAAGAACTGTGATATCTGTAATGATACTGGAACCGGTGGTGGTGAAGCCGGACATGATTTCAAAACAGGCATCCACATAATTCGGAATTTCCCCGGTGATCACAAACGGGATCGCTCCGAACAGCGTCATTATGATCCACACCAGCGCTGTCAGCGCAAAGCCCTCTTTCTGATAGAGCTTATTGCGGTTCGGTTTGGGAATCTGGAGTAAAAAACCAATCGCGGTCAACAAAATGATCGGGATTAAAAAAGCAAGATTATGTATGAGAGATTCCCTGTAAATGAAGCTGACTGCCAGTGGCAGGATCATCAGGATGCCCTCAAGAATCATGATCTTTCCCAGAATTTTTCCGAGTTTTCTGTAATTCATAGCGCCACCCTATTCAAAAACATCGGATAAATCATCTATGTTTTTCCGTGTCGTAACAACCACCACATTATCGCCCGGCATAATCACAGAATTGCCGTTTGGGATCATGACTTCACTTCCCCGAATGATGCAGGCAACGAGGCAGCCTCTCTTGACAGACAGTTCCGACAGCGATTTCCCGCAGAACGGCTCCGGCTTTGCGGCAATGAATTCCAGCGCTTCAATCCGATGCCCTACCAGCGAATAGAGCGTCTGCACATGACTGCCGATGGAATTGGACAGTGCGCGGGCATAACTGATGATCCGACCGGCGACGACCTGTTTAGGTGACACCGTGTTCTCAATACCCAGCTCGTCCAGCATTCCAAACAGCTCATCATTTTCGATCTGCGTAATGGCTTTTTTAACCTGCTTTCGGTTGGCGAACATAGATACGATCATGTTTTCTTCGTCAACATCTGTTAATGCAACGAAGGCATCCATCGCTTCAATGCCTTCCTCTATCAGAAGATCGTGCCGTGTCCCGTTCCCGCAGGATACTGTAACTTTGGGGAGCGCTTCAGCAAGCTCATCCGCTTTTGCGGCGTTTTCTTCGATCAGCTTAACGGTATACCTCTTTTGAGACAGGGCATCTGCCAGATAGTATCCGATTTTCCCGCCGCCTACGATCATGACGTTTTTGAAGGGAGATTTCACAAGCTTTGTTTCATCGAGAAAACTCCCCAAAGTCCTCGCATCCGCAGTAAAGTGGATTCTGTCGCCGCATTGGATCACGAAATCGCCGCCGGGAATGATGACATCATCCATTCTTTGAACAGCGCAGATCAGCACCTTGGAATGCAGCTTCTTCCCCAAAGCGGACAGGCTTTCTCCAATCAGCGTACAGCCTTCTCTTGCGATGACCTCTACGAGCAGTGCCTGTCCTTCCGCGAAATGCTCTATGCCGGAAACAGAAGGAAGACTGATCAGGTTGAATATTTCATTTGCGGTTTCCAGTTCGGGATTCACGACCATTGAAATACCGAGATCACCTTTCATATCGCCGATCTGCTTTCGGTAGTCCGGATTCCGAACGCGGGCAACAGTATGCGCGACACCCATATGTTTGGAAACCATGCAGGCAAAAACGTTCAGCTCATCATTTCGCGTCAGCGCGATGACCAGATCCGCATTTTGCACGCCTGCCTCCGCTTGTATGTCCATACAGGCACCGTTGCCCACCACACCGAAAATATCATATTCCTCCACCAGCTTTTCGATCAGATCCTTGCTTTCGTCTATGACCGTAATCGTGTGGCCTTCGACGGAAAGATATTTTAGTATCGTCTGTCCGATACTGCCAAGACCGATTATTATCACTTTCATTTTTAATTCTCCAATGTTAACGCAGATATCGTAGTTTATTTAAGCATAAAACAGCCAGAGATAAATATAGGCAGGAATTACCGCTCCAAGAGTGAACGGAATACCGATGCGCGTAAAATCCTTTGTTTTTACTTCATAGCCGG
>CALCRH010000155.1 GCA_937894515.1 uncultured Clostridia bacterium
TCACGGACTCGGCGAACGGGCTGTGTTCATATGCTGCCAGCAAGTTCTCCATGCTATACTCGGCACAGCTTTCCGTAATCTCATAAAAGGCGTGAAGAATGTTCTTTGCCAATTCTGCGTATTCGATAACCGGCAATACCGTCACGCCGTTCTCAGGTTCATCACGGACAACCGTTGCAAAAGGTGTTCCGTTTTCCAACTGCGGTATGTACTGTGTGAGCTGCGACAAAGGGAAAATATTTTTCGCTGCGTTTTCTTCAATTTCCTTCACAGCGTCCACCAAAGCATAGAAGACTATGTTTCGAGGGGCGCGAGCATCAGGATGGCAAAAATCAATATAGGTCACGCCATTGAAGACATAGTAAGAAACGCCCCTGCTTGTTTGCTCCCATTTCCATTTTCCGTAGAGCTTTTCCAGCGCCCACGCAGTCCCACCGCATATCACATAGTCCGGATGATAGAAAGTGAGTTGCTCTTTCAAGAGTTCTCTGTTGCGATCATCAGACCAATATGTATCAAATTTATCCCAATCAACTGTACTGCCACCGGAAATCTTTTTCAGATTGGCAACTGCAAGCTGATGCAGCAGATGCGTCCGCGCTGCCGGTTCTGCAGCAATCGCATCAATCTCCTGCCAGGAGGAAACGCCCTTCCACATATCCGGCTCCCACAGCAGATTCAGCCCAAGCTGCCACCGGGCGAGGGAGTCAATAGACGGTGAATGCGTTTTCTTGTATTCTTCCTCAATGTCATACCGAGAGAGGTAATGGCGCTCATCCCAATTCTCACCGCCATTGACTTCTTTGAGCAGATAAAGGACTCTTTTGGGCGTATGACTCCACAGAGTTTCGTCCACCACGCCATCCGGAATAAATGCGCTCGGCACTTTCAACTCTGCTTTCCATTTTGCGAACAATTCATTCTCTTTTTCCCGTATCATAGGTAAAGCCACTCCTTTCGGGTTTCCCTATAGTATTAAGGATTAAAGTCGAAATCCCTCTTTTTTTCGTGTAAACATTTTATGAATTTCACGAAGTATGGGGATGGGTTTCAGGCCATCCAATAGTCGTACATCTTCTGCATAAATTCTTCCGTAATGGGATAGCCGGAGCTTTCACCAATCACGGAGTCGATCCCGCAGTGTGGGCAGATTGCCGTTCCGCGCTGATCGGCTGGGTTATCATCTATCAGCCATTCTTCAATTTCACTCGGAGAGAAAATCTTCAGGCAATAGAAGCAGCCGCAGACGTGATCCTTTTCCAGCTCCGGTTTATGATTTTTGCAAAATGCATGGGCGGCGATATAATCAGGTTCTTTGCCATCATGATTCTTCACGGTTATCACCTCGCAGATCAGGACTGCAGATACTCGACGTATTCGTTCAGCTTTTTCTCAGCAGCTATGACATTTCTCCGAATCATGTCTGCTCTGCGGATCAGCGTGACCATATCATCGTACTCCGCAGCGTTTTCCTCTGTTTTGAAAGAAATGATGCCGCCGGTGATGCAGGTGCGCCAACCAAGCTTGACGGGAGCATCTTTTGCGGGAAAGGCAACTTCAACAGTGTAATCGTTAGGAATAGCTGTGATCGTACCTGCACCAAAGGTCTTGTGCTGTACGCTCTTTCCAACCGAAAGCTTTTCCATGAAGAACGCTTCGGCCTTGTCCAGCAGCGCTGCCTGCTCCAATGCTTCTTGCTGTTCGGCTGCGGCGGTCTTTGCCTCTGCCTGCTTTGTCAGATATTCTTTCTTCTCAGCAGCATTTTTCACGCCATAATGAATGCCGTCGTAGAGGTTATACACGGTGCTGCAAAAGATGACGTCGAATGCCAGCAGGTGGAATGCAGCATCCGGATGCATCGGCTTTTTGGAAAAGCCGTACCGCTCCTGATTGACCTTCAAAAGCTCATCATTTTCTCTGATTGCTTCCACCAGCTCATCGCACATCCGGTGATATATCCCAAGATCGATGTTAGCGCCGGAGCCCCAATCATCGTAAAACTCCACGCAGTCGGCATACGCCTGCGCCTGAGAAGCCTTGTACAGATAGTAATTGTCAGGATCATAGAAGCCCGTAATCATCATGGGCAGACGGATGCTGGCCTGATAGCGCCAGCTATCGGGATTGTACTTCTGATGCATTCCATCGCAAAACGAGAGGAACTCCATAAACCGCTGCTTGCGGAAAACGAGATCACCATCATCGGGCAACAGCAGCTCCTTGATCGCGTTGCGTACCGCTTCCGGCTCCTTCTTAGCATAGTCAGAAAGAGCATAGAAGGAAAGCTCATATTGGTTGTCTATGGTCTGTGATGTCAAAAGCACCACAGAGGCCAGCTTTGCAGGAAGATCTGCATCATCAGCTGCGAGTGCCTCATCCAACATCGGGCGGAACTGTGCTGCAATCTCCCACTTGTAGTATTCGCTGTTCTTGGAGTCATTCAGCTCATTGAAACGGGCAATGTAGTGGTCAAAGATTTGTGTGAGGTTATTTTTGTTCATGCTGCAGTGCTCCTATCTTTCATCGGGTAAGGCCGCATCAATGGCATCTTTCAGATCTGCATAGGGGATTTTGGCATAGCCGAGATTTTCAATTCGTTTCAGCGAAATCGTATGATTGTGTTCGCACTTCTCATTGATGACCGCAGTGGGTACAATGTAGAAATCCCAGTTGTCAAGCTTTAGCGGATTGGACTCTGCTTCTGTATCTCCGTTCAGGACGCAAAACACATATACCTCACTATGTCGCCTTGCCGCTACATCGCCATTTGCTTTCGCCTCACGGATCGAGAACGAGCGATTTCTTGTCACCTTACCGTCCTTGCGCCACGTCTGAAAATAGGATGTTGACTTTACCTCAATCGGTCTGCCGTTGTAATCGATGTCAAACAGCGTCCAGTCTCTTTTGTTGTACGGTTCCGTGATGCCGAGCGCGAGGGAGACGATGTATTCCGCAATATCGTCGCGTGGATCGGAGTTCAGCTCGCTGTAAGAAAAGCGCCAGAAATCCAGCACCGATACGCCAATGGGCGATCCGTGATTTGTAAACTGTTCCTGTCCTGTTTTCAACATTTCTCGATCCTCCTATTTCTCATATCCCATTTTTACGGTCAGATCGTGCAGACTCTTGTCGTGCTGCTCCTGACTGATCGCGCCATGCTCAAGAAATGTGTCCAGCGTGGCCACCTGCCGCTCATACAGCTTGCGCTTCTTTTCTTCGGGAGTGAGCTTCTCCCACTCGTCATTTTTCGGCAGTTCCACGGTGCCACCACCCTCGACAGAATATACTGTAAATCAGTATAGCACAGCATTTTACGGTTTCATATCCCCATTTTCAAAAAGATCGAAAGAATGCCGTTTTCGGCACTCAAAACGCAAAAAAGCCCCGAAGGAATTGCTTCCTCCGGGGCTCCGTGCTCACTTCACATATTCTCTTGACTGTACGACGCCACACTTGAAGTGGATCTCCATGTGATCGTCGAAGACGACGATCTCGTCGGTCAGCGCTCTGATCACGACGCCGTTCTCGACGTTGACGATCCCGCCTGCGTGAACGTACTGCTCAAAGTCGCTGATCCATGTCTTCGCCATCGCGTATCGGTTTGCAATGCTCTGAAGCTGATCCCGCTCCTGCTCCAGTGCGTCCATCTGACCGCTGAAGGTCTCCAGTGCCGCGTTGAACTCTTCGACCGTGAGCTTGCCCTTCTGCTTCTTCTTGTGCAGGTCGAGCACCTGAGTCTGAATGGCGACGATCTCTGCATCGATGTGCTCCAGCGCCTTCTTGTTCTCCGGCTCCAGCGCCAGCCCGACGTTGTTGCCGACCGTTCTCACGATGTCGTCCAGACTGCCTGCGAGCTCCTGCACCGCTGCCGAATATGTCGCCTCCAGCACCCGCTCATTGATGTGACGGGAATCGCAGATGTCTCTGCCGTTGCTGATCCTGTTCGTGCAGCCCCATATCTTGAATTCCCGAAAATTCGTAAATGACCCCGCGCCGTTCCCGCATGGGACAGGCGTAGAGATTTACATCGCCCTACCCCCGTGAAGGCACCATGCCTCAACGTCCTGCCATCTGCAAACGTGCGTGGACAGTTCCTTCACCTTTATATGTACTGATTTGCATCAGATTGTTTTCAAGCTTTTCGTTTGCTTTTTTGACAAACGGCCACGTTGGTGCCTTTTGGTTTACAGCCTCATGATCTGGCTGTTTGCTGTGATGCGATCCACTAAGGTCTGCATCAGATGAGTATCCTCCGCGGCGTCCACCCACGCGGACAGCTCGCGGTTTGTGATGATGACGAGGCTTCGTGCCTCGTTCAGAAAGCTGATCGCCCGATAGAAGATCGGCAGATCCTCCGGTAGAATGTTGGCGTACATCACATCGTCGATGATAATCACGCTGCATTCGGTGATGTACTTGTAGATGCGCATGGTCTTATCCGACCTGTCCTTGTTCTTGATGACGCGTAGAAATTCTTCGATGTTGCAGTAATACACCGTTTCCGCGCTGTCAATGGCGATGCGGCCCAAATGTGCTGCAATGGATGTCTTGCCGGTATCGCACTTGCCGATGAGGATCAGATTCTGCTCCTCCTTGACCCACTGCATGGTTTCCAGCTGCTCCACGTGCCATGCGAGTCCGCCCTTCATTTTGCCTTTGTCGTATTCCTTCAGCGGTAACCGGCTTGCACGACTCCTGCGCTGCATGGCTGCTGCTTTGCGTAGTTCTAATTCGGAGCCGAGTATATACGCGAGG
>CALCRH010000156.1 GCA_937894515.1 uncultured Clostridia bacterium
ATCTGCCGTAAAAGCAGGGGCCGAAGGGGCAAGCGGGAGCATACCCGTCAATCTCTCAGGCAAAAGGACAAAACGAAAAGCACTTCTCCGGAAGTGCCACGCAAGAGAGCGCCGCCGTCATGACTTACGCTCTCTTTTCTCTTTGCCCACGTAAAGCCTCAGTTGTAAAACTGCGTTTTACAACTGAAAACTCGCACTTGTCGCATTCGCTGTGCTCATTCGGTCGGTGCGAGAGCTCGCAAAAACGTATTTGAAATGTTTTTGTGAGAAAAAACAACAAAAGGAGTGTATTTCATTATGACCTTTACCGAAACCGTGGCCAACGTCAATGATTTCCTCAACAACATTGCCTGGGGTTGGCCCACCATCATCCTGATTTTCGCCGCCGGCTTACTGCTGACCATCGGCTCCCGCTTCGTGCAGTTCGGCCACTTCGGTCACGCTTTGAAGCAGACCGTGGGCCAGATCGGCAAGAAAAAGACTGCCGGTGCCGGTTCCGTCACCCCCCTGCAGGCGGTATGCACCGCTCTGGCCGCCACCATCGGCACCGCCCCCAACTGAAAAACGTCATAAAAAAGCAGCGGCTCACGCCGCTGCTTTTTTATGATTTCATCGAGATTTCTTCCTTCACGGGGTTCTGGTGCTGCGGAGGCACTTCCTTGTCTTTTCCGACAGCAGATTTCGATTTCATCTTTTCTTCGTGCCGGGCCGCCATCTGTGCGCTCATCTTTTTGGCGTGCTCCAGACCCTCGGCCTCCGTCATTTTCTGGTCAGCCATATGAACCAGACTGTCCTGATAGTGATCCCACATCCGTTCCACGCCCTCGTCGGTCAGGAAGTTTTTCTCAAAATATCCTTTCTGGTGGCTGTTCTTGGAGGCGTATACCATCTGCGGGCAGAGATTCATCGTGCTGCGGATCATCTCCGGATACTTCTCGTCTTTCATATGTTCGATCATGCTCGTGCTGTTGGAGCGGATGCATTGTTCCATATCATGAAACGCCACGATCGCTTTGACAGCCTCGCCGCCGGAGACCGTCCACTGAATTCCGCAGATGCCGCTGCTGTCCGACCAAAGCGTACAGTCGGCATAACTGTCGCGGTAAATTACGCACATCAGGCTTTGCGCGGAGAGTGTCTCCGCCGCAAAGCGGGGCACGGCAGTTCCGGACTCGGTCTTGTTGTCTCTCGGCCACATTTCCGTGCGCCAGGCGTCGATATCATCGGAAAACTTCCACAAAAGCCGCTGCAGCGTTTCATTCCCCTCCGGTACGCGGTAAAGGAAAACGTCATACGCATCGGACGTAGTTCCGTCCTCCGTCGCGTAGCCGAAGCAGATATTCAGTCCAAGCTCCTCCGAGGAAAGTATAATGCCGTTTTCCTGTTTATCCGTAGTCAGGCGAACATCTCCGAGCATTTCCGTGACCGCTTCCTGCGATTTGCTGAGCAGCGATTTTCCGTCGATAACGCCGCCGCGCATAGTACCGGAATACAGCACGTTGCCAAGCTCGTTATAAAGTGTGCCCTGCCCGTTCGGCTCTCCGTTGACGGCAGTACCTTCATAATACACTACTCCGTTGCGGCTTATGATTGCATCGCCGTTCTGTACGCCCTGTACGAAGCTTCCCTCCAGCCGGAAGTCATCCTCCATATAGAGCACGCCGTCGCCCTCATAGCGGTTATTCTTGAATTCGCCGATATAACACGGCTCGCCGTTTTCATCGTATGCGGTACCTTCGCCCTGCCACTTGCCGCGCTGGAACGAGCCGGCATAGATCTGTATGCCGTTCTCGGCATAGGCGATGCCTTCACCGGTCTGCTCTCCCGCGACAAAGGCTCCGCGGTAAGAGGTTCGACCGTTTGTGTAATAGAGATAGCAGTCGTTGCCGTTCAGCTTGCCGTTTTCATAGGTGCCGGAGCATACGAGCAGTCCGTTTTCAAATTCCTCTCCGGCGCCGGAGTAAACTCCGTTTTCAAACTGTCCCCGATAGATAAGCTCGCCGTTTTCATATTCCTCACCGTATCCGCTACGCTTACCGTCAACAAATTCTCCGTCATAGGTCAGGATGCCGTCCGGATCGTACTGTCTTCCCTCGCCCTGTAACTGACCGTCTTTGAGATAGCCCTGATAAAAAGGTACGGTCTTTTTATCGTCGTAGTAGACGACGACCTTACCGTTATAGGTCGGGATGCGGGAATTGTGGGAATCCATGCGCGCCGTGAAGAAATAGCGCATGACGAGCGGATAAATCAAAAAATACGAAACGGCTATGGCAATTATCAGCAAAAGCACCATGCGGAAAATAAACGTCTTTGCGATGAACATTCGCTTGGTTTCCACAAAATCCGATTTCTGCGCGGGACTTTTCCCGATCTGCGAAACGTTTTTTGTGGCCTTGCTCATTACCCGCGTCGCACCGCGGGCAACCTGCGTCGCCTGACGCAGCTTCGTCCAGACGTTGAGTACGCCTCGCAGCAGGTATGCCTTTACGCTGCGCATACCCGCTCCAAACCCTATGATCAATTCACGAAGCAAATAACCGATCAAAACGTCTTTCTCCTTTGCCGGTGCAGCCTAAGACCGCCCGATTAAATACTGATAATGCCCGCCTTAATGATCGCAAACACCAGCAGGCCCACTGCGGCGGCGATCAACGTCCATTTGCATATCCCGCGCACCACGCGGTGGCGGTACTTGTTTGTCATTTGAAGCGCTTCCTCCGCAGTCTGCCGTTCATATCCGTCTGCCAGAATGCGGTGTGTCGGCTTCTGCGGTGCGGGAGCCGGAAGCGGCGCTTCCTTCATCTGCTGACGCAGCCGCGAAATAACGGTTTCTTTTTCCGCACCCATGTCATTCCTCCTCGCCGCGCAGCAATAACGTCTTCGGCGGATTTTGTTCATAGAGATCCGCTTTGTTCAGATAATAGCACACTATGCCGTCGCGGGCGCTTCCCGTTCGCACGAGGTGCAGCAGGATCGCCTTTGCAGCCCTGAAATTGCTCTGATAAAAGCAACGTATCGCCTGGTCGAATTCTTCCTGCGTATCGCGCTTGCGCTGTGCAACAAGATAACTGTCGCTGTCATAAAGCTCATAAAGCTTCTCCGTATTCTTATCCACGGCGAAATTGCCCACGTAGCGGAAGTTGCAGTCAACGTCCTTCTGGAACATCGTCTCGGAAAAGAGTATGTTGGCATTGAGCGTTTTTCAAAGGCGGAGCATCTGCTCGTTCTT
>CALCRH010000157.1 GCA_937894515.1 uncultured Clostridia bacterium
GCGGGATAAAAACGTGCCACCGGCACGTTTTTATCCCGCACGCCCCTACGGATATCTTGCGAAAGCTATCGGCACAAGAAGCTGAACCAGCCCTCGCTGCTGTGGGTCTCCGCAATCTCCCATCCGGCGGCTTTGAGCGCACGGCGCACCTCATCGGCGCGGTCGTCTATGATGCCGGAGGTGAGGAACAAGCCGCCTTCCTTGAGGAACGGACGCACCTGCGGGGCAAGGCTGATGATGACATCCGCCACGATGTTGGCGCAGATGATGTCGTAGCCCGTGCCGAACTCGGCCTGGAGCTGTTTGTCCCGGGTCACGTCTCCCCAGCGGACGGTGTAATGCTCCCTGCCGATGCCGTTGAGGGCGGCGTTTTCATACGCTACGTCCACGCACTTGTCGTCAATGTCACAGGCAAAGGCCTCCTTTGCTCCCAGACGCAGCGCGGCGATGGACAAAATGCCGCTGCCGCAGCCGAGGTCGAGGACTTTCTCGCCGCCGTGGATATGGGAGTCGAGAGCGGTCAGGCACAGCCGGGTGGTGGCATGTGATCCGGTGCCGAAGGTCAGTCCGGGGTTTAGAATGAGGGGAATACGGGCAGGATCGTTTGCCTTTTCCCACTCGGGAATGACTAACAGCCGCTCCCCGATCTCCATAGGCTTATAAAACGCCTTCCAGTTGTTCTCCCAGTCCGCATCCGCCACATTGTTCATCATGAGGAGCAGGGGAGCATACTCCGGGTGGGAAGTTTTCAGCGCCGTCAACGCGATACGCACCAGTGCCAGCGTGTTGTACCCCTCCGGCGTGTTTTCCAGATAGAACGTCACACGGCACACGCCGCGTTTCTCCTGCATCAGGGCATCGTCCACATAGTCCCAGTACTGGTGGTTGTTCTCCAGAAAGTCGTGGAATTCCCCCTCGTCATCAATGATGACGCCGGTGACGCCCTGCTCTTCCAGCAATTCGGTGACCGGTTCGATGCCTTTGGGGGTGGTATCTATCGTCAGCTCCAGCCATTCCATAGCGGTTTCCTCCTTGTTATTTGCCCACGCAGAAGCGGGAGAAGATGGTGGCGACTAAATCCTCCCGGACGGACTTGCCGTTCAGTTCGCCCAGCGCGGTCAGCGCGTTTTCCGCGTCCGTCAGCACCACGTCGGGGGTCATGCCGATGCGAAGACTCCCTCGCGCCGATTTCACGGCGGTCAGGGCGCGGCTCACCGCGTCCGCCTGCCGGGCGTTGGTCAATAGCTCCCCGTGGGCGGTCTCACCCAGGGGATAAAACGCCTCGATGGCGTCGGTCAAAGTGTCGATGCCCTCTCCGGTGACGGCGCTGACGGACAGCACGTTGTCAAAGCGGTCAGCAAGCAGCCCGATGTCCAGCTTGCGCGGCAGGTCGGACTTGTTCACCACCACCTGCAAGTGCTGCACCGTTTTCGCCACCGCGACAGCGGCCTCGTCCTCGTCGGTGAGGGGTGCCGAGCCGTCCAGCACCAGCAGGCACAGACTGGCCTTTGCCGCGGCGGACTTGGCGCGATCCACACCCATGGCCTCCACCGTATCGCCCGTGTCACGGATGCCGGCGGTGTCGGTGAGCCGCAGCAGCACATGCCCCACCCGCACACTTTCCTCCACCGTGTCCCGGGTGGTGCCGGGTATGTCGGTGACGATGGCCCGGTCGTAACCAACCAACGCGTTGAGAAGCGAGGATTTGCCCGCGTTTGGCTTGCCCAGAATCACCGTGGGCACGCCGTTTTTGAGAAGTGCGCCCCGGCTGAACGTGGCAAGCAGCTCCTCCAATTTGTTCTCGCTGCGGCGCAGGGTATCCAGCATCTCCTCGCGCTGTACGTCCTCGATGTCCTCATCGGGATAGTCCACCACAGCGTAAAAACGGCTGACGATAGCCATGATGCCATCGTAGACCTCGTCCACGCTGCGGCTGAGGGCACCGCCCAGTTGTCCCACGGCGTTGCGGGCCGCTTCGGCGGTCTCCGCGTCGATGAGGTCGATGACGGATTCGGCTTGGATGAGATCCATCTGCCCGTTCAGAAAGGCGCGCTTGGTGAATTCGCCGCCGGTAGCCTGCCTTGCGCCATGGGCAAACAGGGCGGCAAGCCCCTCGTTTAAGACGATAGGGGAGCCGTGGCAATGGATCTCGGCGCAGTCCTCGCCGGTGTAGCTGTGGGGTGCGGGAAACCGGACGCACAAAACGTGGTCGATGATCTGCCCGTCCCAGTTCAGCAGTTCGCCGTACACCATTTTCCGCGGCTCGATGCGCCCCTTGGGGCGGAACACCTTGTTCAGAATGGCAAAGGTATCGCTCCCGCTGAGACGCAGAATGCCGATGGCGCAGGGGACTTGCGGCGTGGCGATGGCGGCGATGGTATCCATAGGCGGTCTCCTTTCGGTGATTTGGGGATATTGTACCATGCCGGCACAAAAAAATCCACCCCGACAGGGGCGGATTTTTCGTTGCGCTTTATTTATTCCGCAAAAAACGCCATCATGCGGGCGGGGTAGTCCGTTGCCTCATCGTAAACCGCGTGTCCGTATCCGTCGTACAGGTACAGCTCGCAGCCCAGCGCTTTAGCCAGAATCGGGGAGCTGTCGCCGGAGACGGTGGCGTCATCCCGGGTTCCTACCACCTGCACGGGGCATTTGATCTTGTTCACCTGATCCTGTGCGTCAAAGGTGCGGCAGGCTCGAATCTGTATACCGAACTGCTGTACCTCCTCAGGCGTGGCTTTTCCGGTCATACCCTCAAAAATCGTCTGATACTTCTGATAATAGGCAGGGGAATAAACACATGCCCAAACGGCCCGGTCCAGCGCCTCGGCATCGCCGCTGTCGGAAAGACGGATCCAGTTATCAAAAACAACACGGCTGGTGTCGTTCTGACATAGCAGTGTGGAACAAAGTGCCAGCTTTCCCACCAGCTCTGGATGGCGGATGGCCAGCCATTGGGCGATCATACCGCCCAGAGATGCTCCGAACACGCAAGCGCCGCGAATTCCGAGAAGATCCATGGCCTCGGCGGTCTCGTCCGCCATGGCAAGAGCGTCGTAACCCAGCTGCATTTCCCTCTTCTTGTCGAATACGTAAAAGGTGTATTCCTCGGTATAATCCCTATAGAGCGCCGCCACTGCATCGGCGGACAGCATCACAGAGCGCACGCTGGCGCCGGGCAGGATGACGCAGGGCGTTTTCCCCGTGCCGAAGGAAAAAAAGTCCATGGTGAAGCGGGGTGTCGTGATAGTTTGAATCGGTATGGGCATACTGTACCTCCAAAAGTGTTTTTTCCATTATACCGCAGGCAGCGGGGAGATGTAAATAGGAAAGCGTTTTTGCTATTCGCCGCTCCACGGTTCAGGGCAGAGCTGTTTGCGCTTTTTTCGTAGGGTGGGCTGACCCCAGCCCGCCGCAGCGGCGTGAGGTCACGCTGCCCTACTTTTGAGCGGGACGTCCGGAGGCCGTCCCCTACAAAAATTTTCCGGTGCAAATAAAGAAAGGACACCAAACGGTGTCCTTTCTTCTTGTTCATTTGCAATTATCAGCCGATGACTTCGCCGTTGGCTTCTTTCTCGGCGATCTCCTTCATGGCGTCCTTGTGAGAGAGGTTCCAGCGACCCTTTTCGTCGATCTCCATGAACTTGACCCACATCATGTCGCCGACCTTGCAGGCATCCTCCACCTTTTCGATACGGTGGTCTGCCAGCTTGGAGATGTGAACCAGACCATCCTTGCCCGGGGCGATCTCCACGAACGCGCCGAAGGTCAGAATGGACTTGACTCGACCGTAGTACAGCTTGCCCACCTCGGGAACGAACACGATGTCGTCTATGAACTTCTTGGCCATGTCGCAGGACGCGGCATCGGGAGAGGCGATGTGGATGGTGCCGTCGTCGTCGATGTCCACCTTGGCGCCGGACTCGGCAACGATCTTCTGGATGACGGCGCCGCCCTTGCCGATGACCTCACGGATGCGGTCGGGGTCAATGTGCATGGTGATCATCTTGGGTGCATACTTGCTGACCTCGGGACGAGGCTCAGCGATGACCGGCAGCATGACCTGATCCAGGATTTGCACGCGGGCATCGTAGGTGATGTCCAGCGCGTTCTCGATGATCTCCATGGTCAGACCGTCGTTCTTCAGATCCATCTGGATGGCGGTGATACCCTTCTTGGTACCGGCGACCTTGAAGTCCATCTCGCCGTGGA
>CALCRH010000158.1 GCA_937894515.1 uncultured Clostridia bacterium
TGGAAAAAGACGCGGCTGGCTGCCGCGCCTTAAACCGTAATTTATATTGTAGGAGGTAAAAAACTCCGAGCCGCTTCTGATCGGTCATTACCGGGGCTTTGCCATGTCCGTACACTATGACGTTTTTGAGCAGAAGCACATTCTGACGCTCAAAGGCGAAATGTCCCACCGCGCAGAGCTGGGCGCAGACGCCCGCGGCAATCTCATCCGTATCGACAATGCGCTCGATAAGATGCCTGACCGACTGGAAGCGGTCAAAGGACAGCTTGAAAACCTGTATCAGCAGCAGGAGCTTGCGAAAGCCGAGGTCGGTAAGCCGTTCCCCTTTGAACAGGAGCTTGCCACCAAGACCGCACGGCTCATCGAGCTGGATATGGCACTGAATCTTGACGGCAGAGCGCAGTCACAGCCGGAACAGGCAATCGCCAAGGGAAAGCCCTCCGTCATGGAAAAGCTCAAAGCTGCACCCGTAAAAAATGCGCCGAAACTTTCGGCAAATTCCAAAGGGCAGGAGCGTTAAGCATGGCAAAGCGAAAACGAAACATCCCGCTTTTCTTTTGGGTGTCGGAAGAAGAAAAGGAGCTGATCGAGCAGAAAATGCAGGAGCATGGTGTGACTAACATGAGCGCCTATCTGCGGAAGATGGCGATAGACGGTTATTCGATCCGGCTGGAATTGCCGGAGCTTCGGGAGATGGTATCGCTCCTGCGCCGATCCAGCAACAACCTCAATCAGATCGCCCGCCGCGCCAACGAAACGGGACGCATCTATGATACGGATATTGCCGACGTGAAGGACACGCTGGAGCGTACATGGGACAGCGCACAGCGCATTTTATTCTCCCTCTCCAAGCTGACATAAGGCGGCATCCTTGCGCGTTACCGACAAGCCCGATATACTGAAATCAGAAAAAGGAGGAAAGACGAAATGAAGCTGATTTTGAAGATATTGACCGCACCTGTGACTCTGCTGATTTCTTTTTTCGTATGGCTCTGCGCCGGGCTGATCTCCTGCTCCGCCATCGTATTCAAGATAGCAAGCGCACTACTCACACTGGTGGCTCTCGCCGTGCTGTTTCTGTCCTCCGTTCAAAACGGAATCATCCTTTTGGCACTGGCATTTTTCGTCAGTCCTATGGGCTTGCCGCTTCTTGCGGTGAAGCTGCTGGGCGGCCTGCAAAGCATGAATGGAAGCTTGAAACAGTTTATCCATAGCTAAAGGGAAATCACCGAGGAAAGATCAAGCCTTTCTTCGGTGATTTTCTTTTTATCCTTTATACACAAACTGAAGTTTAACAAAATAACTATGCGTGATGATTTTTTTATAAAAGTGTGTTATACTTTGAGAGAAAGTGGGCGACATATATTTACCGTTACATTTTGCGAGCACAACGAAATGAACATCGGAGAGAAAATCCAACAATGGCTTTACCACACTGTGGAGCAGGAAATTAAAAACGGTACTACGATGTTTTACCTCGGCGGTTATTGAGACTTTGACAGCATAGCGGCTGGCGTTTTTTGGAAACAAAAAGAAGTATCCGCACCAAAACTATCATTGTGCTGGCGTACTTAAACACGAAATTGAAATGAAATATTACGATGAAACAACCTACTCACCGCTGGAAAATACGTCGCCGTGCTACGCCGCTTCTAAGCGAAACAAGTGGATGGCGGCGCAGGCCGATACGCTCATTACGTTACCCGTGGTTGGGGTGGTGCGGCGCAAACGCTCCAATTTGCCAAAAGAAAGCACAAACGAATCATAAATCTTGGGGAGGAAGAAGCAAAATGCAAAGGAAGAAAATCATTCTAATTGCAGCTGTTGTCTGCCTTGCACTCTGCGTTTTTGGCGCGGGAATAGCACTATATGAGCCGAACCATTGTGCGCTGTGTGAAGCGCCGGAGAGCGACATTCCATGCCTTATTGATCTGCACAGCGGTAAGGTAGCCGAGCTGCGAATCAGCGACGGCGAGCTGTCCGATGATCCGTCTACTTTTACCTTTTCCTTCATGGATGTGCTTGGCAATACCGGCTACCGGGACACCGGTGCATGGCTATGCAAAGTGACACTTCCGCAGGACAATTTATACCTTTCACCGCGCCGATTTTGCCGGGAGTGTCGTGAGAAGCTGCAAGGTGTCCGTAAAGATCATTATGCCGTTTTAGATACGGCAAGCAAGTCCGTATACCCCTTACAGGGAAGCAGTTTTGCCATCGGAAAATATTCCGTGAATATTTCAAAAGATGAATTAGGAATGGCCGTCATTGTCCGGTTCGACAGATAATTTTCAAGACAGGAGGTACACCCCAATATGGCAACCACGCGCCTGATGCCGCTGCACATCGGCAAGGGCAGAACCGTCGGTACAGCGATCAGCGACATTCTCGATTATGTCAAAAATCCCGCCAAAACCGAAAACGGAAAACTCATCACAAGCTACCAATGCGACAGCCGCATCGCGGACGCGGAATTTGCGTTTGCGAAGCGGCTGTATTTTCACAAAACCGGCAGATCACGTTGTGTGGACGATGTGATTGCCTACCATCTGCGGCAGTCCTTTGCACCCGGCGAAATAACGCCGGAGGAAGCCAACCGCCTCGGCTGTGAGCTGGCGCGGCGCTTTACCAAAGGCGACCACGCCTACATCGTCTGCACCCACACAGATAAGCACCATATCCACAACCACATTATTTTCAATTCCACCACGCTGACATATGACCGCAAGTTCCGGGATTTCAAACGAAGCGGCAAGGCGCTGCGGCGGCTGAGTGACACCATCTGCATCGAAAACGGCTGCTCCGTTATCGAGAATCCCAAGCGACACGGGCAGAGCTACAACAAGTGGCGGGGCGATACCACGCTTTCCCACAGGGAGCGCATTTGCGCCTCCATTGACGAAATGCTTACGCGGAAGCCGCAGGACTTTGCCGTACTTTTAGCCCTTTTGGAAAGCGCCGGATTTGAAGTGAAACGCGGCAAGGTGCCGTCCCTCAAATTCGGAGATCAGAAGCGTTTTATCCGCATGGACACGCTGGGAGAAGGCTACACGCCCGACGATCTCCGCGCCGTCCTGTCCGGCGAAAAACAGCACATTCCCCGCAAACGCAAAACGATCACTGCGGAGAAAAAGGCGGGCAGTCTGCTTATCGACATTCAGGCAAAACTGCAAGCCGGCAAGGGCGCCGGATATGCGCATTGGGCAAAGGGCTTCAACTTAAAACAGATGGCGCAGACGGTGGCGTATTTGCAGGAACACGACCTCATGGACTACGCCGTCCTTGCCGAAAAGACCGATGCCGCATCCGCCCGTTTTCACGAGCTTACGGAGAAGATCAAGTTCGCTGAAACGCGCATGGCGGAGATTTCCGTCCTGCGGACGCAGATCATAAACTACACCAAGACCCGCGACACCTACGCCGCCTATCGCAAGGCGGGCTACTCTAAAAAGTTCCTCTCCGAGCATGAAAGCGAGATTGCGCTCCACAAGGCGGCGAAACGCTGTTTTGACGAAATGGGCTTAACGAAGCTCCCGACAGTTAAGAGCTTGCAGGCAGAATACGCCGCGCTGATGGCGGAGAAAAAAGCGGCGTACAGCGACTACCGCAAAGCGCGGGAGGAAATGAAAGAGCTGCTGACAGCGAAAGCGAATGTTGACCGTATCCTCGAAAAAGACGCTGACCGGGAAAACCGCGACAGCGGAGAAAAAGCGATTTTGTAAAAATCGCGCAGCCGCACAGAATTGTGCGATTAAAGGGCTTGGGAATTTCCCAACAAGCAGAGAAACCATCGGTTTCCGCGAAAGTGGAGATCGGTGGTTCTCAGCGAGTGTATATACACTTGCCCAGCTTGCCGGTTAGTATAATTGTTTAGAATACAATAAAGCCCACACTAGTTTTACAAAAAATTTACACAATCTTTAAGCAAATTATTCTTCAAATTTGCGTGTTGCAAATTTTGTCAAAAGGTGTCTTTTAATAATATAAAAGATGTAAAAATCAAAATCTGTATATATCCCATATAATTGCAAATGGAGGAATAGTATATGAAAGATTTTTTTATTAGTTATACGGTCAGCGATAAAGACTATGCAACATGGGTTGCAGAGGCGTTGGAAAAACATGGTTATTCGGTAATTATTCAAGCGTGGGATTTTATGCCTGGTGACAATTTTGTTGCCAAAATAAATGAAGCGTTAATAGAATGCAACAAGTTAATAATTATTCTATCAAATAAATATTTAGAATCTAAATGGTGTGAAACTGAATGGACATCAAGACTAGCTGAGCAACAAAAAAATAAGGATAGACGAATTATTCCCATAAGAGTTGAGCCCGTTGATTTAAAGGGGTTGCTATTGCCAATTGTATATATTGATATTACAGATAAAAGTAAAGCCGATGCGGAGAAACTAATTTTGGATGGAATATCGGGCAATCCCCACCGGATATCAAATGGGTATCCAGAGTACTTTAATATTGAACATTCAGAAATCGATGTTGACTATTTTGTAAACGTCAACACTATTACATACATAAAAACCTGTAAATCTAAAGTTTTAACAGGCGGCAAAAATTGCCTCCATAATCGGATTACCTGGTTCGCCGATGAAACAGTGGATTTAATTTCGTTGACAAACGGTGTTAGTATTGAACATCTCGATTTGCATGACACCAATGTTAATTACAATGTTGTATTTGATCATTTTCTTCAGAAAGGCGAAGAGATTGAATTTCAAATCAAAGCCATCCTCAGTAATAAAAATAAACATTTTAAGAACTTCTTTTCAACTGAAGTTATTACGCCTATCAAATCGTTAAATATCCATTTGAACTTGGCGGACAACGCAGCAACAAGAATCTATACGCAGAAGTTGTCAAGTAGCCCTATGAATGTTAGAAGCGAATCCCCTAAAGAGCATACGTTTCAGTGCCCGTTTCATTGGCACATCTGCAACCCAGAGTTAAATTTTGAATATAAAATATATTGGTAACTAAGGAGAAAACGATTATGTGGACGGAATTAAAAAAATGCAGTAAGGGAGATTATATTAAAGCGAGTTTTCTGGGGGATAGAGATCCAGAAGATGTAAAAGACAAGAGCTGGCATAAGATTCATGAACTTGAAGAGAAAGAAAACGGAAAGTATTATACTGCGATTGAAGGTTGGAAAGGTGCTGTAGTTTCAGGAAGTGAAGATGTATTTCGAAAGGACTAAAGTATTCAGTAAGAAAAACATGAGGCGTTTTTAACAAAAAGAGAAGAATCGTATATGCCGGATGAGTTAAGCAATCTTATAAAAGACTACCTTCGGCAGATGCAGACCGATTGATAACACTAGCATAAAATGCACCTTGATTCAACATAGTGCAAGCACAAATGACTACTTACAAAAGGATACGGTTTTAACCATTTCCTCATATATCACACAGAAAGGAGGTTCCATTATGACATACGAGAAGCCTACGATTTTGGCACAGGGTACTGCTCAGATGGCAGAGTGCCGTCCTAACAGCAAGCCTAGCGGCAGACCGTGCAACCCGCCGGGACCGGGTGGACGCTAATTACATCCGATGGCGACGATGTTGTTTCCAGACATCGTCGCCAATTTCAAATTAGGAGGGTCAGAAATGTATTATAAGCTAAGGTCCTGTATTATTTTCAGAGATTACGGTGACTTCGGTTACATTACAGATAATAGAAACTTTGGATATAAGCTGATAAATGAAATTGGAAAAGATATTGGAGACAAAATTATTTCGGCAAGCGGGACGCAATTTCTGATTGCATTGGGGCGAATTCCACAGAGCACCGATATGATAGCAAAAAAACTTTGCCAGTGCTTTGCAGATGTTGATTTAGAAACCATTCAAAGAGATGCTACCGAATTCTATATGCAGTTAGTAAAAGATGGCTTTCTCGTTTCTGGAACAACTGCAGAAGAATGCGAGCAAAAGGACAGATTGTTTTCTTACAAGGATACAATGATTATGGCAGATAAAACATCCTCTGTTTCCGAGCCGGAGTTTACTTCGCAAGACTTTTTTGAGAAGCATTTTAAGGGAGCTCCTCAGCTTACAAATCTGCATATAGAAATTACCAGCAGATGTAATGAGAGGTGTGTACACTGCTACATTCCTCATGAGAACAAGGTTAATACTATGCCAGCTGATCTGTTCTATCGCATTTTAGAGCAGTGCCGCGAAATGAACGTATTACACCTGACCATCAGCGGTGGCGAACCTATGATGCATCCGGAGTTTCCTGACTTCCTTAAGCAATGCAATGAACTAAATTTTTCTGTCAATATTTTAAGTAACTTAACACTTCTAAATGAAGATGTTGTCCGTCAAATGAAGCAAAACCAATTACTATGTGTACAAACATCTCTCTATGCTACGGATGCGAATGTTCACGATGCAATAACCCAAGTGAAAGGAAGTTTTGAAAAGACTAGAGGCGCAATCTTGACCTTGCTTGATAATGATATACCTTTGCAAATCAGTTGCCCTATTATGAAACAGAATATTGACTGTTATCAGGAGGTACTACAGTGGGGAAAATTACATAATGTAAATGTCAATAGTGATTATGTGCTAATTGGCCAATATAATCAGTCAACAAACAACCTAGCAAATCGCCTGTCTATTAATGATATTGAAAATGTAATTCGCCAAACAGCATCAGGTGATTCAAAATATTGGGAACGAATTGTTTCCGAAGCAAATAAGAAAACAAATCTCGGCCCTGATGACTATATTTGCAGTGTTTGCAATTCCTCAATATGTATTTCGGAAAACGGACAAGTTTATCCTTGCGCCGGGTGGCAGGGTTATAATCTGGGAGATCTCAATACCACATCTCTTCGTGAAATATGGACTCAATCCTATAAAGTGCAATATTTGCGGAATTTACGCCGGAAGGATTTCCCTAAGTGTCTCGATTGTAAGGATAAAGATTTTTGCACAATGTGCATGGTTAGAAATGCAAATGAAGACCCCGAAGGAAATCTCTTGACGGTGAACGAGTTTTTCTGTAGCATTGCTGCCCTACATCATAAAATGTCATCTTGCCAGTAAGTGCGAAGCATATGTTCCTGCAAAATTGCAGTAAGCAAATTATCAAAAGACTATTTGTATATATGCAAGATGACTTATTAAGTAATAAAACACTTTTGGTCAAAATATATAACTCGCAAAGCTTCAATATATAGAAAAAGGCACAGAAAACCAGCTTTACTTCACAGGTTTCCTGTGCCTTTTAGTTTTATGCCAGCATTTCTCAAAAAGGGCATTGGGTTAATCCCAAGGATGCTTACCCCAAATCTTGTAGTAACAATCCGCACAATAGATTTTACCATCTGGGCCGACAAAACCCTGACACCATGTACCACAGCAGGAGCATTGAGTTTCTCCGTTACTCATGAGGATTCCTCCTTTCTACATCTCAGCATTTGCTTATGTTAGAAAAATTAGCAGTCTTCCCTTAAATCTAAAACTGCAACTCCGCCAAGGCCTTCAAATTCATGCTTAAACTCATCTTCAAACCAATCTAAATGGGTTTCTCTCTTATTCGCGTCAATAAGAGCATGCAAATAATCTGGTATGTTATTTCCTATATGCTTTATTCCTGCATTTGAAAAATAATCCTCGCCATGCTTCTCCTGTATGTCCCACTTCTGAATGAGACCAATAGTTTGTGGCAACTTTTCCAGCGCTGGTGTCTAAGTATTGTTTTCTTCGCATACCACCTTTACCATTGCCGGTGAAGTATAACCACGGCCATGGCCGCTCTTTCCGAACACCTTGCAGATAACGTTCTGTTGCCTCACAGCTCGCAGCGGACACCTCTTTTGAAAGCATTATAGCTTTTGTTTCCGTTGAAACCCCTGTCGTGCTGCCGCACAATTCGCAACGCTTCTCATAATCTTCGATGTTCTTTAGCTCATACTGCGTCCATTCGCTCATGAATTCAAGCATTTGTGATTGCCCGTAACTCCAGCATCTGCCTGCGGGAGGATACATGAGTAAACCAGTAATTGGATGTTGAATTGCATAAACCATTCCTTGATGAGTAGCTGCTCCAGGGGCACTAATTGTAACAGAGGACCACGGGCGAGGATCTCCATCAATGCTTGAATAGTTTTCGTTCATCTCTTCTGTGCGTGGGAGCCTGTTGGGAATCCAGCCGGTTCTGTTGCTGTAAACAAGAATGTGCTCGACTTCGGCCGGTATTCCTTTTGAGTCATTTCGCATTGAATATGTTCTCTGCCATGAAATATTTCCAACAAAGCAGGTTGCGCCAAAAATTTCATCGCAGATCAATTTCAGATTGGCATATTCTGTATCGTCAATGCTGATAAAGATAGCACCATCGTCACTAAGCAGCCTCTGCAGCAGTTTCAGCCGGGGATACATCATGCAGAGCCACTTGTCGTGGCGGCTCAGGTCTTCGCCCTCTTTGCCGACCACTTCGCCCAGCCACTTTTTGATGCGCGGATCGTTGACATTGTCATTATACACCCAGCCCTCGTTGCCGGTGTTGTACGGAGGATCAATGTAGATGCACTTCACCCGTCCCTCGTATTGGGGCAGGAGGGATTTCAGCGCGTCCAGATTATCGCCGTGGATAATCATGTTCTCGCTGCCGTTGTCCTCTTCGTGCTTGCCGCTTTCATCATAGCTGTACTGCCGCTCCAATACCCGGTACGGCACGTCCAAATGATGATTTACGACCTTATCTTTTCCAATCCATTCAAGTGTCGGCATTGGCGGTACCTGCCTTTCATACTCTTTCAAAACCTAAAACAATTATACTTTGCAGTTCGCGCTTTGACAACAACGAATTCATTACAAAGTGGGACTAATCTCCGAAAAGAGGGCGCATCGGGCAAAGCTCCGACGCACCCTCTCTGAATAGCATTCACGTTATAATGCTGCGATCCGCAAATCGATTTCCGAAAGCACCAGGTCGGCATTCTCCGCATACTCTGCGTTCTCATCATAGAACCGGGAAAGGTGCTGCTTCAACTCATGCAGAGCGGCTACGGAGGCATCTCTGCCGAGGAACGATACGGCAAAAGCATCCGCACACAGTTCTGCATCTGCGACAAAACCATCCGAGGCCAAATTCCCCCGATCTTCATCGTACTTTGCCATGTTCTCCATAAGAAGGTCATTGTTTATGTAGTGTCCCAGCTCGTGGAGCATAATGAACCGTGCCATCTTTGAACCTTGCTTCATACCGTAGAAAATCGGCGGTTCCATTTCAATTCTGGGTGCCGAGCCATCGGTGCATTGCGCCAGGGATGCAAACAATACCTGCTTGGATAGCAGATCGGGACGAATGACCAGCGCAACATTTTCCCGGAATAGCTTTGATGTGGCCATACCGCCAAGGCCGTATTGTATAGGCTTATTATAGTGAACGATCTGAATCATATCGCAGCCGTTCTTAAAGTTCATGTGTGCGATTCTCGTCTTCATCTGCACACGTCCTTTCCTCCGGGATGGCACACAAGTGCTGCATCCACAGCATCTTTGATTTGCCGAAAGCCTTTCGCTGAGTACCCCATCGACTTGATCCTGCTTAAAGAAATCGTCTTATTGTCGCCGCACTGCTCGTTTATGATTGCTGTGGGGATGATGTAGAACTCCCAATTTTCCAATCGCAGCGGATCAGCGGTTTCTTCCGTTTTGCCGTTGAGAACACAAAACACATAGACCTCGCTGTGCCGCCTTGCCTCGGTTTCGTCCGGAGCCGTGGCTTTCCGAATGGAAAATGTGCGGTTCTCCGTAGTCTTTCCGTCCTTACGCCACGTTTGATAATAGGACGTGGATTTCACTTCTATTGGGTTTCCGTTATAGTCGATGTCAAAGAGAGTCCAGTCCTTTTTGTTATAAGGCTCCCTCACGCCAAGCGCCAGGGAGACAAGATATTCCGCAATATCATCGCGGGGATCTGAGTTCAATTCACTATACGAAAACCGCCAAAAATCCAAGACGGAAACGCCGATGCTTGCCCCGTTTTCAGTGAATGCTTCCTGCCCTGTCTTTTGCATAGCGACTAAATCTCCTCTTTACGAAAGTAGCCCATCTTCATCTCAAGATCGCCAAGGCTCTTTTCATATTGCTGCCGGCTAATGGCGTTCCGCTCAAGGAACAAATCCAGAGTTTTCTTTTGCCTGTCAAATAATTGCCTTTTTCGCTCCTCGGGTGTAGTGGCATTCAATGCCTCAATCTCAAAATCCATATCCACAAGCCTCTCATTATGTACTGAATTCATTATAGTTCAATTCATTTGTTGTGGCAAGTTTATCCCTTGCTTTGGCAGAAGAAAAAGATGAACAGATCGGGGCTGCGATAGAAAAGATGACGGAGGGATATCGATGACCGCAACCGGTTAGGAAATGAACTAACGACTTATCTCTTCGCTTTCTCGGCTCTGTACGGTGATGCACATTCCTGTTGCCTCTTTTGTAATTGTTATAGAGTAATTACCGATGGCAAAACTGCTCTCCTTTATGGGATACGGGGTCTTGCTTGTTGTGTCCAAAACGACGTAATGGCATTTGCCTACATCTTGTAGCTTTTTGCTACAATCGCGGCAAAAGCGGTACGGAAAAAGATGCAGATTGTCCTGTGGAAGCGTTACTTTGCACGTTTTTTCGCCGGTATCTCGGTAGCCGATGTTCCCCAGCACATTGATGAACGAAAAAGTAGATGCGGATGGATCGGATAACAGTTCACCATCGCTGACCCACAGCTCAGCAATCTCACCACTACGCAGGTCGATAAGGCATGGTACGCCGCTTTCCGCGGCCTCACAGATGGCGCAATGGTTTGGCTCGTATAGAATCATACTTATGCAAAAAACACAGAACAGAAAGCAAATACCAGCCAAAATAAGGATACTTTTCTTTTTCATATCGCTTCATCCTCCCCGAAGTTAATGATCCGCTTATTTTTCCTTTGGGCAAATCGGAGTGCCTGAGCTGCGCCGCCCCAGCCGTGGGTGACATAGGCAATGACCGTATCGGCCTGCGTTGCCATCCACTTGTTCCGCTTGGAAATGGCATAACGCAGCGGCACTTCTTCCAGCGGCGGATAGGTTGTCTCGTCGTAATATTTCATATCGACTTCGCGGTTTAGATAGGCCAGCACAAGGATGGATCGAATATGCGGGTATTTCTTTTTCAGCTCCCATACGACCCCTGCCGCCATAGTATCAAAATGGCCATAACCGCCAAGATAGAAGGTATCTGCTCCGTTTTGAATTTCCTGTTCCACCACACTGTAAAGCCGTGCTCGGATCTCCTCACCAATGCCGATTTCATTGTGGCCGAAAAATGTAACAATGCCCATGTCTGTCACCTCGATAAAAGCATAGCACATTTATATTGAAAAATCATCACCAATAGTTATTCTACAAAACTTTTAGTTTGTGTATGTAATACTGCCTGTGACCTATACTATTTGTGTGTCAACAACACCAATAGGAGGTGCGAGATGAAGTTAGATTCCATCGGGCAGTATATCCGTAAATATCGCCTGTCTCGCAAATTACGTCAGGAAGATCTGGCAGAGAAAACAGGACTGAGTCCGAATTATATCGGTATGGTGGAGCGCGGAGAAAAGATACCGTCGCTGGAAACTTTTATCTGCATCGCAAACACTTTAGGCGTGTCAGCAGATATGCTGCTCGTGGAAGTGCTGGATACAGGTTATACAGTAAAAAGTTCACAACTTTTAGAGCAGACGGCAAAATTGACCCCTGAAGATCGAAACAGAATTTTCGATGTAATCGAAACGATGATAAATCATTCAAAGCGCGTCAAATAAACAAAACACCGAGGAAAGTTTCTTTCCCCGGTGTTTTCACGTTAATGTATCTTGTGTATTATAGGGATATTGGCACAATTATACCTTGCGCACTATTGGTAGTTGTGCCACAATCGCAAATTGCGTACTGTATCATTCGTACTGCATGAGCAAGAAAATAGTATTATCAGTGGGGGGGGGGGTTATCTCTACAAAAATCATCTTCTCATCTAATCAGAATGCTTGACAAGAATGACAAGAATGGCTACAATGATGACAAGAAAGGAAGTGGTGATTTATGCTTTTTTCCGAAAGTGAAATCGTTGAATTGAAATCCCAAGTGGTTGGGGACCTTTGCAAAGAAATTATTGCGTTTGCCAATACAAACGGTGGCACTCTGTATATCGGTATTGATGATGACGGCGCAATCGTCGGCGTTGCCGATGCGGACAAAGCGACCTTGCAAATCAATAACATGGTTCGGGATTCCATCAAGCCGGATGTAACGATGTTTGTTCGCTATGAAACGCAGAATCTCGATAGAAAGCAAATTATTGCTGTTACTGTTCAGAAAGGCACAAGCCGCCCCTACTATCTAAGCAGTAAAGGGTTAAAGCCCGGTGGCGTCTATGTTCGCAACGGTACGGCATCTGATCCGGCTACTGATACGGCAATTCGCAAAATGATCAAGGAAACGGATGGCGACTGCTTTGAAGATATGCGTTCTTTGGAGCAGAACTTGACCTTTCATGCGGCGAATACGCAGTTTACCAAGCAAAGTGTTCCCTTTGATGATACCAAAATGCAAACGCTCGGCTTTATATCTCCGGACGGGATATATTCCAATATGGCCTTCCTTTTGTCCGACCAATGCAGCAGCGCAATCAAGGCAGCTACCTTTGCTGGAAAAGATAAAAGCAATTTTCAAGACAGGAGAGAATTCAGTGGTTCTCTGTTCCAGCAGATGGAAGAAATGTATGCGTACTTAGACATGCGCAATCAAACAAAAGCAACCTTTGATGGATTATATCGTAACGATATCCGGGACTACCCCGAGGAAGCTCTACGAGAGGCTCTGCTGAACTCAATCGTACACCGAGACTATTCCTTTAGTGCCAGTACACTTATCAGCGTGTATGAAGACCGTATTGAATTCGTTTCCGTAGGTGGCCTTCCGGATGGTATTGCGCTGGAGGATATTATGCTTGGTCTCTCTGTTTGCAGGAATCCTAAACTGGCAGCGGTGTTCTATCGCTTGAAATTGATAGAAGCCTATGGCACTGGTATGCCGAAGATTATGAAAGCTTACGATGGATACAGCTGCAAGCCCCAAATTGAGGTAACGGGCAATGCTTTCAAAATCACACTTCCGAACCGCAATTTTGAAGCAAAGGAAGCCGCCATGACGACTGAAATCCCCAAGAAGAACGAAGATATAATCCTATCCTTCATTACTTCAAACGAGCAAATCACGCGCAGTGATGTGGAAAGGATCTTGCACATCAGCCAGGCCACAGCTAATCGGCTTCTCAAGCATATGATCCGTGAAGGATTGATTTATCAGGAAAGCAGTGGCAGGAATACAAGGTATAAGAAGCTATAACACAACATAGAGCCGTTCAAAAATGAGAAGGAGAGAGGAAAAAACCTCTCTCCTTTTTCTCAAGCTTTTCTAACTTGCGATATAGACATTTTCTCGGAAAAGCATAAATTCCTGGGTTTCTGAAAAACTCCATATCGCAGCTTTTTTGAGGAGAGGACAACAAAGGTCGAAACATATTGAGGCAAAAGGGAGAGGAAGGGCCGCTCTCCTTTTTCATAAACGCTTCTAACTTGCGATATAGAGGATTTTGAGAAATAATCTGTGGTTTTTTGTAAAAACGTTAATCTATCTTGCGTATTATAGGGATATTGGCGCAATTATATCTTGCGCACTATAGTTGGCCCTCGGCAAAAACGAAAAATCCCGCAATTTTGAAAAACGCCATATCGCAACCTCTGAACTTGCGATATAGACAAAATTGAAATGTGAAATCCTGCAATTCCCACTTGCAAATATGGAACATATGTTCTATAATTGCAGATGAATTCTGTGGGGGGAGTTGCGATATGGGTACGCGGCATATTCTACATTGCGATATGAACGCATTCTATGCTTCTGTTGAATGCCAGCGCCGCCCGGAAATACGCAACAAACCCATTGCCGTCTGTGGCGATCCGGAGGCACGCCATGGTATTAGAGAATAAAATCAATGCCCTGTAAAATAGGATTGGCAACCTACAGTATATACAAAAGACCTCCTCTGCTGTGAATGCAGAGGAGGCCTTACTATTTACGTGGTACTTGGTGTCCCAAAGCTAAATTGTTCTATTTGACCGAGTTTAACGACCGCTTCCATGCCATATAGTTCTTTTCGGCAGCGGTGCGTATTTCATCATCTGTACTATCCAAATCAAAAAATCCCTGTCCAGTAGTCTTGGTAGAGATTTCCCACTCGGCGACTACTTTTTTCAGCCCGGGATCATACAGGAGGAGTGAAATATCGCAGTTAAAATTCTCGCATGCGCTAACAGCCCTTTGGTAAAAGAAAACACAGATTTGGCTATCGCAAAGAATCACAGAAAATTTGTTCGCTTTGGTTGTAAAGATATGAGCAAGTTTTATTTCTATGTCCACGGGACTCCGTTGCTTCATCGGAGAATAGTTAATAATCCACCGTTTTGTTTTATCGCTGTTAAATACAATTATATCATCACGAATGATATGTTCATTTTCCATCAAAGGATGACTTCTGCCTGAAATAACTGGCCAACCCAGGGTCTCAAATTGCAATATGGCGTGATCGATTACATCCGATGCAACATCCCTTAAATTAGATAGTCGATTAACCGCAAGGGTTGTTGCCACATTCTGAGAACCTAAAGATTTCATCGTATTTAGCAACTCGTTCATTTCATCTTTTGTTAATACGGCAGACAACGCATTCAATACTCCGCCAGAAGGTTCAATTATATCACGCTCAAGACGATTAAATGTGACTGTTGATACTGATAGCTGTTCGGCAAATTGGACTTGTGTTAGACCTCTGGCTTTTCTATACTTCTTGAGCAGTTGGCCTGTAGTCATTTGTCATTTCTCCTTTTTCCATATAATTCCCTAATAGCATTGTACAGTAATTTTGGAAAAAGTCAAGAAGGGTATAGAAAAGCGTAAAAGAAAAAAATATAAAGAACTTTATGTTTTTTTGTTGACTAACTTAATGTATCGTGGTATAATGCCAATATACAGAAAGATTGGTTTCAATTTTTCGAAACACTTTTAAAAATATAAGGAGGAAATTATTATGACAACGATGGTAGATTCCGTGAACAACACGGCGGCCAGACTGCACAGTGAGGGATATAACGTTGCAGCCTGTGCGTTGCGCGCGTGGATCCGCGATGGGTCCTTGCCGGCGAGCAAGAGCGGCATAAAAGCGCTGCTGTACTACCCTTTGGTGTTGGCGAGGATCAAGAGCGGAAAGGCGGTAACACTTGATGATATTGAGGACAACGAACAGGAGGTGAAAAGCTGAGCAATGTCAATTGAGTTGTGCTGGATAGCACAAGGAAAAAATAAAATGAGTCAAACATCATAAAGGAGGAAAGAATATGACTCAAGATTTTTCTATTATTACTGTTGCACAGGCCAGAGGAATTATGGCTGTGGCTGAGCTTCTCTTCACCATGAAAAAATATCCAGATTCATATTGGGATGGCAGCGAAGAGCACAGTGCACGTGTAACGAGACTTTTGTGCCGGCTTGAAAACCTTTTAGCAAAGACTGACCTTCCGCCTATTGATTTTGGCGTAGATATTCACGAAATTCCGATTAGGGAAGATTTTTATCTTACTCAGTCTTTCGATGAGCTGCGGCAGTGGTCTGAATATGGCCCGGATGAGAGTAATGTTGTAAATGCGTGGGCCGAACATAGCGGCGCATACGAAGAATACTGCGATGGTTGTAGATCCATCATCTCTTGTCTTGAAAATTACCTGAAGTTGTTTGAGGGGAGTATCTTTGACGATTTTTGGTACGACACTGTTGGGTTTCAAGTTGTGCTCAATCGGGCAATCAATTTCGATGGCGCCAACGATGATGCCGTCGCCAACGCCGCCATCGGCGATAACGATTTCGACTTCTGGCGTGCCGATGATGATGATGCCGCCATCGGCGATAACGATTTCGACTTCTGGCGTGCCGATGATGATGCCGCCGACGATGATGCCGCCGACGATGATGCCGCCAACGACGATGGCGCTATAGACATCTGGTGAGGGTATAGCGCTTCAGCAGTAAAAGGGGCTCTGCCGTTCTTTGCAGCAGAGCCCCTTTGCTAACCGAGGAAATCGCTATGGCAATAATAAAGAAGGAGGAAAAAATGGCAAGCATTCAAAAGCGAGGAGATGTATATAAAATCACGGCTATTACTGGTGCCCGGAACACTAATGGGTATCCGATTCGGAAATCGACGACGTTCCATCCAGATGTTCAGAAAAGCGAAGCAGAGCAGCTTGAAGATGCCCGAAAAGCGGCGAAAGAATTTGAGGAACAATTGAATTCAGCAAAAGCAGATGTGAACAGTAAATTTGCTGATTATTCGCAATGTGTAGTGGACAAGAAGTATCGTACAGGCAAAATCACTATGAAAACTTACGCTCGATATTGCGATATTCTACGTAGAATCAATATTGAGCTTGGTCATAGCCGAATGAAAGATATCGACAAGGATCAGGTTTATGACTTGTATAATAACCTGGCGAGCGATTTCAACGGTTATGATGAAAGTTGTTGCCACGCCACAGAAGAATTTCAGGCCTCGATTAAAGGAATGGCGGTTAATCACCTTGCACGCACCAGCGGCACGAATGAAAAGACGATCAATCGAGCCAAAAACGGTGAACGAATTTGGAGGACATCTGCAGAAAAATTAGCAAGGGCATTGGATAGGGATTTCGATGACTTGTTCGAAATAGCTAAAAAAGGGAAAAAGCACCTGAGCCCAAAAACAATAAGCGAACACCACAAACTCATCAAAGCCATTTTTGATAGTGCAATCAGCGACAATATTTGTGAGAAAAATCCAGAGCCAGAAGCTTGGGAAGAGTACACAAATAGCAAATATGAATACTCGGCTCGAGCCGAAGAAGACACAATCTATGATACTGAACCACTGACATGGGATGATTTGGCGGCCATTGCTAATGCCGCCAAAAATGAGCCGGTGAAATGGCAGTTGTTTATCAAGCTTCTCTCCGAAATTGGAGAGCGTCGAGGTGCACTCCTCGGGATCAAGCTGAATAGGATTGATATCGCAGGAGAACGCATCCAGATAAAAAATACTGTGCTTTCAGTCTCGGGTAAGATCCACGAGAAAGATACCACAAAGAACAAGAAAAGCATGCGCTGGGTGACGATATCGCAAGAGGCGATACAGCTCATTCAATTGCGCATAGTGGAGATTGAGCAATTGCGTATCGCAAACGGAGACAGATGGCATGAAAAAGGTTATCTCTTCACCCAAGAAAATGGAGAACCAATGCATCCAGATTCGGTAAACGACTACTTAGCAAAATTCTCCAAAAAATATGGATTTAGGCATTTACATCCGCACCTCTTTCGCCATTCCGTGGCATCACTGCTGATTGCTGAAGGCATTCCACCTACGACGGTAGCGGATATCATCGGTGATACAGTCGAAACAATCGAACGATACTATGCTCACGGCTATTATACCGAGCAGGCAAAAGCAAATAAACTGATCAGCAGTAAAATAAGCAGACGATAAGAAAATGCACCAAGTTGTGCACCAACCGCTGAAAGAGACGATTTCGAGGATCAAAGAAAAACCTCGTAACCGTTGTGGCTACGAGGTTTTCGAGTGGTTGCGGAGGGAGGACTTGAACCTCCGACCTCCGGGTTATGAGCCCGACGAGCTACCAACTGCTCTACTCCGCGATATAAAGTGATACCGGTATTGGTGCCGGTGACCGGACTCGAACCGGTACGCTGTCGCCAGCGGGGGATTTTAAGTCCCCTGTGTCTACCATTCCACCACACCGGCGGATATCGGCAACAAACAGAATATCATATTGGCACTATTGTGTCAACCCCTTTTTCAAAATAACGTTCGACAAAAAAGGACGCGCCATACGGCGCGTCCTAATATTCTGCACAAACTCAGCACTTTTCGAACACGGTAGCAACACCCATACCGCCGCCGATGCACAGGGTAGCCAAACCCTTCTTGGCCTCGGGACGCTTCTGCATCTCGTGCAGCAGCGTAACGATAATACGGGCACCGGAAGCACCCACGGGGTGACCCAGGGAAATGGCGCCGCCGTTGACGTTGACCTTGCTCATGTCAAAGTGCAGCTCGCGAGCCACAGCGATAGACTGAGCGGCGAATGCCTCGTTGGCTTCCACCAGGTCGATGTCCTCGATGGTCAGGCCGGCCTTCTTCAGCGCCTGACGGGAAGCGGGTACGGGGCCGACACCCATGATCTTGGGATCCACGCCGCCCTGACCCCAGCCGATCAGCTTGGCCATAGGCTTCAGACCGTACTTGGCAACAGCTTCGCCGGAAGCCAGCACGATGGCGGCAGCGCCGTCATTGATACCGGAGGCGTTGGCGGCGGTCACACGCTGCTGACCCTTGTCAGCGGCATCCTGTGCGCCGGTGACCTCGAAGGTGTGAACGACCTGAGGATTGGGGGACTCAGCGGACAGGGGGAAGGCACCCTTCAGCTTGACCAGACCCTCGGCGGTGACGCCGGCCTTGGGGAACTCGTCCTTGGCAAAGGGAACCATGTCCTTCTTGACCTTGACCATGACGGGCACGATCTCGTCATCGAACTTACCGGCAGCCTGAGCGGCCTCGGTCTTCTGCTGAGAAGCGGCGGCAAAGGCATCCTGCTCTTCGCGGGTGATACCCCAGATGTCGTTGATATTCTCGGCGGTGGTGCCCATGTGGTAGTTGTTATAAGCATCCCACAGACCATCCTTGATCATGGTGTCCACCAGCTTCTTGTCGCCCATACGAGCACCCCAGCGGGCGTCCATAGAGGCAAAGGGAGCGGCGCTCATGTTCTCGGTACCGCCGCAGACCACGATATCGGAGTCACCGGCCAGAATGGAGCGGGCACCTTCGATAACGGACTTCATACCGGAGCCGCAGACCATGCCCACGGTGTAAGCGGGAACGGAGTAGGGGATGCCGGCCTTGATGGAGACCTGACGGGCAACGTTCTGACCCTGTGCAGCGGTCAGAATGCAGCCGAACATGACCTCATCGACAGCCTCGGGAGCCACATTGGCGCGCTTCAGAGCTTCCTTGACGACCACAGCGCCCAAATCGGCAGCGGGAGTGCCCTTCAGGGCACCGCCGAAAGAGCCGATAGCGGTACGGCAGCAATTCACAACATACAGATCCTTCATGATAAATCCTCCTATTTATATATGGTTTTGTGGTGTTCGTATCGTAGTTCCATCATAGTCAATTTTTTAACAATAGTCAACTGGAAATACACGACAACAGAAAAAATCGTGATTTCACAAAGAAAAAGGGACTGATTTCCGTCACTTTGACGAAAGTTTAACAGGCGGCTGCCTCTGATATGGCATCAGTAGCTGCCGGAATTCTGAGCGGCAACCAACTTCTGATAGAACGAAAGGGTATGGATAGAGCCGTAAACCTTGTCGTTATAAAGAACTTCTGCGTTCTGGCAGCGCAGAGCAAATGTTTCGTTGAGCATATCGCTGCAAATGCTGGCGCTGTCAGGCTCTTTGCACACGGCAACGTAGTACCCCTCATCGGTGGTGATGACATCGCTGACGCCATCCACAGGCAGGGCTTTCAGTGCCGTGACGAAATGTTCCTCTGCCTGCTCTGCGGTGAAAGTGGTAACGCCTGTGCTGATACCCAGGGTTTCGGCCATGGCCGCAAAGGTCGTGTCCTTATTCTCCGCCTGCCGCAGAGAAGCAGCATAACCCTCCATTTGGGTAAGCGCCTCTGCTTTTTCTGCCTCACCCATCTCGCGGGTGTCCTTGAAGAGAAGGAGAGCCCCCAGATAGTCATGGGACTGGGCATAAGCGGCAATGCTTTCCGCGCCCGGATACAGGGAGCTGCCCTCGGTGCAGTATGCCTCATACAGATGGTTGATCAGGAAGGAATGGGAGAGAGACTGGACCACAAAGTCGTCATCAAGTCCCATGGCCTGCAGATTTTGCAGATAGACTTTCTCGCCGCCCAACTGTTCAATGGAACTGGCTCGCTGTGCCGCAATATCTGCCATATCCTCTTCTGTCAGGGTGATGCCCGTCTCATTTGCCCAACTGTCGACTACGGCGTATTGAGTCACCATACTCAAGGCCTGCAATTCGCCCTGCTGTGCGATATAGTCGCCGGCGGTGAAACCTTCGCCCAATGCCGTGTTCCAATCGGTAACGCCCATGTACTGCAGATACTGGTTGTAGTAGTCGCAGTAATAGCTCAGCCAGTACAAATATTCCTGTGCGCTGATGTCCTGACCGTCTATGGTCATCACCACGCTGTTGAGCTTTACACCGGAAGCGTTTTGATAGAGACTGTTGTTGTTCCGGTCAATCAGCGCAATAGAACTTACCAGAATGAGTGATGCGGCAAGACCTGCGATAAACCGCAGCAGAAGACGGCAAGTGGTTTTTGTCTGTTTCATGATAATTCATCCTCCCTGTCGGGTATTTTACCCGTAATTTCTCTGTGCTGCAAGCGCAGTTCCTCCACCAGTTCTCCGGCGGCGGAAAGCGCGTCCTGCTTTGCCTGCAGATAGTAGATCAGCTTTGCTTTTTCACCGGCACGCAGACGGAGCTTTTCCCGATACCGCGCCATGCCGCATACGGCGGCAATGGCGGGCACATCGGCCTGCGGAGCAAACGAGAAGGTGATCTCGTTTCCCTTCTGGGTCATATCGGTTATGCCGAAATCCGCTGCCGCACTGCGCAGCAGCGCCACCTCCAGCAAAAGCTGCACAGCCTTGGGCGGATCGCCATAGCGGTCGATCATCTCGTCCAATACGTCGTCGCGATCCTCCTGTGTCCGAATGGCGGCAATCCGGCGATAGAGATCCATGCGCTGCTGTGCCGAGGCCACATATTTTTCGGGAATGTGAGCGGATATGGCCAAATCGGCGGTGCAGTCGGTGCGGATCTCACTGCTCTTGCCCTGCTGTTCCAAAACTGCATCGTTCAGCAGCTTCAGATACATATCATAGCCCACGGACATCATGTAGCCGGACTGTTCCGGCCCCAGCAGATTGCCGGCGCCCCGGATCTCCAGATCCCGCATGGCGATCTGGAACCCGCTGCCGAATTCCACGTATTCGCGGATCGCGCTGAGCCGTTTGGCGGCCACCTCGCTCAAGACCTTTCCCGCCCGATAGGTGAGATAAGCATAGGCGCGGCGTGGACTGCGCCCGATACGCCCCCGGATCTGATGAAGCTGGGAAAGCCCCATGCGGTCGGCATCTTCGATGATCAGCGTATTGACATTGGGAATATCAATGCCGGTTTCAATGATGGTGGTGCAGACCAGGATCTGGATCTCGCCCTCTGCCATCTGCTGCATGACCTGGGAGAGCTGTCCCTCACTCATTTTTCCGTGGGCAGTGGCGATGGTCACTTCTTCGCCCAGCATTTGCTTCAGACGATAGGCGGTGGAGTCAATACTCTCCACCCGGTTGTGCAGATAGTAGACCTGCCCGCCCCGATCCAGCTCTCGCCGGATGGCCTCTATTATCATCGCCCAGTCGTGTTCCATCACATAGGTCTGTATGACCTGCCGGTCCCTGGGCGGCTGCTCGATGGTGGACATATCCCGGATCCCGGACAGCGCCATGTTCAGCGTCCGGGGAATGGGGGTCGCGCTTAACGTCAGGGTATCCACCTGTTGTGCCTTTTCCCGGAGGATCTCCTTGTGCTTCACGCCGAAGCGCTGCTCTTCGTCAATGATCAGGAGTCCCAGATCTTTGAAAACCACGTTTTTTTGCAGCAGCTTGTGGGTACCGATCAGGAGGTCGATGCGCCCCTCCTGCAACCGCCGCAAAATCTCCTTGACCTGCTTGGGACTGCGAAAACGGGACAGCACCTCAATATTCACCGGGAAACTGTGGAACCGGCTCATGGCGGTGGTATAGTGTTGCTGAGCCAATACGGTCGTGGGCACCAGAAGCGCGGCCTGCTTGCCGTCCATGATACACTTCATGGCGGCGCGAAGCGCCACCTCTGTCTTGCCGTATCCCACATCGCCGCAGAGCAGACGATCCATGGGGATCGGCTTTTCCATATCCGCCTTGATCTCGGCAACGGCCCGAAGCTGATCGGCAGTCTCGTCATAGTCAAAGGCGCTTTCAAATTCCTGCTGCCAGGGACTGTCCGGGGAAAAGGCAAAGCCGCCCAATCGCTGCCGCTGGGCATAGAGTTTGATGAGCCCTGCTGCCAATTCCTTGGCGGCGGCCTTGGCACGGTAGGTGGTCTTGGCCCACTCCGTACCGCCCAGCTTGTGGAGCTTAACGGATTTTTCGCTGTCCTCGCCGGTACCGATGTACTTGCTTACCAGATCCAGCGCGGTGCAGGGCACGTACAGGCAATCGCTGCCGGCATAGGCGATCTTCATATAATCCTTTTCCACACCGTCCACCGGCAGTCGCAGGATCCCGGTAAAGCGGCCGATACCGTGATGCACGTGTACCACCAGGTCGCCGGGGGTCAGGTCTGCGTAGGATTGCAGCTTCTGCCGACTGCTGTCGTGGGAAGCACGGATACGTCCTGTTTTGCCCGCTACCTTTTCGGTCAGCTGACCCTCGGTGAGGATGGCCAAATGCAAAGAGGGGTACTCACAGCCGGCGCTTAAAGCGCCCAGACCGATAAACACCTGATTTCGCTCCGGCAGCGTCTTGCCGGAAAACTCCAGCGCTGCAGCAATTCCCCGTTCCCGAAGCAGGCGTTGCATATTTTTGGCACGGACTTCGCCGCCGCAGAGTACCAGGACCCGGTAGCCCGCAGTCAAATAATGTGTCACATCGGCGCAGGCGGTATCCAGACTGCCGCCGTAGGTGGATAGCTGCTTGGCGCTGATCTGAAGCAGCAGCTTCGGCGTAAGGAACGGCTGCCCGGAAAGGAAGCTGTCCAGCTCAATGGCGCGAAATGCGCCGAAACGTGCGGTCAGCTCCTCCTCGGAAATGGCCAGCGCATGAAAGTCCGGCACAGTATCGCCTGCCTGCCGCACAGCCAGCAGGGTCTCCTTTAACTGCTTCATGGCTCGGCGCAGCGCTTCCTGCACCCGCAAGCCCTCCTGTACGGCTAAAAGCGTCCGGCCCGGCAGGTAGTCCCACAGGATTTCTCTGCCGCCGTCCAACTGTTCTGCGGCGGGAAGGAGCAGAGCCTGCTTCAGATTTTCCGTGCGGCGCTGTGTGGCAACGCTGAACGATCCCATAGCATCCAGTTCGTCATCGAAGAACTCACAGCGCACCGGATTTTCCAGGTTTGGGGGAAATACATCCAGTATCCCGCCCCGCAAGGCAAACTGCCCCGGTCCCTCCACCTGTTCACAGCGGAGATAGCCCGCCTGTGTCAGACGCAGGATCAGGTTGCTTACATCGTATTGTGCGCCTGTTGTAAGGGCTATGGTCTGTGCCAAAAGGGATTGCCGCGGCATACAATACTGCACGGCGCATACCGCTGTGGCAATGACAATGGGGATCTCCTCTGTGGCCATCCGCCACAGGGCCATGAGACGGCGGTGCTCCCACTCCCGGCTCATGGCATCTGCCGCATGTACCTGCCACTCCCGCCCGGGGAGAAGAATAGGCTCTTTCGCCAGCAGAGACCGGAGATCGCCGGCCAATCGCGCCGCTTCTTTTTCATCGGCGCACAGACAGAGAAGCGGTTCGTGGTGCTGCTCTACCCATGCGGCACAAAACTGCGCCCGATGTACCGGCGAAACACCGGTCAGCAGGACGGGGTCATCGCCGCCAGAGAGGGCGCGATCCAATTCCTGCCATTCGTTCCACTGCCGAAAGGCAGTGAGTAAAGCTTCCATAGTCGCACCCCCTTATCCGGTATATTCGGCTGGCTGAAAAAGTATCAGCCGTTAAATTTGTTCATCGCCTGCTGTACACCGTTTTGGATAAGACAGGGTATGGCGGCCACAGCCTTGTCCAGCGCCGGGATCAGCAGAGCCTGTTCGTCCTTCCCGGGCTTGCCAATGACCCAATCCACGGTGTCGTAGCCCTCCTGCTGCGGGATCCCCACGCCCACCTTGATCCGCGGGAACTGATCCGTTCCCAGGTGGGCGATAATATTCTTCAGCCCGTTGTGGCCGCCGGCGCTGCCGCTTGGCCGGATCCGCAGCTTGCCCACCGGCAAAGAGATGTCGTCAGAGATCACCAGCACGTGGTCGGCGGGTACTTTGAAAAAGCGTGCCGCTTCGCCCACAGCCTCGCCGGAGAGATTCATGTAGGTCTGGGGCTTCATGACCAGCACCTTGTCTTCGCCGCAGGAAAAAGTCCCCGTCCACGCCTTAAAGCGCAGCTTGTTGAAGGAAAATTTCTGTACCTCGGCCAATTTATCCACGGTCAGAAAACCCATGTTGTGCCGGGTGCTTTCATAGCGGGAGCCGGGATTGCCCAGCCCAACCACGATCCAGTTGATACCGCCGCCGTTACGGTGAAAAAACATGGCAGCAGCCTCCTTTCCCAAAGAACAATAAACTGAGGGGACATACATAAGTCCCCTCAGTATATCACACTTATATGGAAATGAACAGCCTTTTCTTAAGTGAACAGCTTGGCAATGGAGATCTCCTGATAGGTGCGTTCAATGGCCTCGGCAAACATGGGTGCCACAGACAGATATTTGATCTTGTCGCAGCCGGCGCCGGTGGACTCGGGAATGGTATTCAGCAAAGCCACTTCCTTGATCACGCTGTTGTTGATGCGCTCAATGGCGGGGTCGGACAGCACGCCGTGGCTGGCGCAGGCGTAAACGCTCTTGGCGCCGCCGATTTCCACCAGAGCCTTAGCGGCATTGCACAGCGTACCGGCGGTGTCGATCATATCGTCAAAGAGGATGCAGTCCTTGCCGGCCACATCACCGATGACGTTCATGACCTCGCACTGGTTGGCCTTCTGGCGGCGCTTATCCACGATGGCCAGATTCATGTGCAGCTTCTGGGCAAAGGTACGGCTGCGGGACACGCTGCCAACGTCCGGGGAAACGACTACCATATCCTCGCATTTTTCGCCGAACTTCTTGGCATAATAATCCACAAACACGGGGTTGCCCAGCAGGTTGTCCACAGGGATATCAAAGAAGCCCTGGATCTGGGCGGCGTGCAGGTCCATGGTCAGCACGCGGTCTGCACCGGAAGCGGTAAGCATATTGGCCACCAGCTTGGCGGAGATAGGGTCGCGGCTCTTGGCCTTGCGATCCTGACGGGCATAGCCGAAATAGGGAATCACGGCGGTGACACGGCCGGCGCTGGCACGTTTGCAGGCGTCTATCATGATCAGCAGCTCCATCAGACTGTTGTTAACGGGCTTGCAGGTGGAGTTGATCAGAAACACGTCGCTGCCGCGGACGGTTTCATACAAAGAGACGCTGGCCTCGCCGTCTGCAAAGGTCTTAACCTCTGCTTCGCCCAGCTTGGTGCCGATGATCTTGCAGATCTCCTCTGCCAGAGCGGGGTTGGAATTGCCGGTAAAAATTTTGATGTCCTTGCCGTGAGAAATCATATCAAACACTCTCTCTTTCTTCTGAAGATGGTTTTTATATGAGCAGCCAAGAGCTGATACTCAACGATAAAAAATACCGCGGCAGATAGACCTGCTGTCAACGCTCGACAACAGACCCACCAACCACGGCGGCAAAAAGGGCGCAAAAAGAGGGACAGTCTCGGAAAGCAATCTTGATGCCCACGGGAACATCCCTCCCCCTGCAAAAAATTTCTTATTACAGTATACCATATTATTTCGGAAAATCCAGTCCTTTTGCTGAAAAAAGCGTCTATAAATTGCCGAAAAAAGGGGAGGACCCTTGTGGATTGTGCCAAAGAGAGGGCAAAACCCGCATAAAATTTATTTTTTTGGTAAAATTTGCTCCATTTTCACAATTTTTTGGTTGAAATCCTTTCGGATTTGCATTATACTAACGTGGTCTTTTGCAAAGGAAAGGGGAAGAGAAGTGTGCTGCACATCGTTCTGGTAGAACCGGAAATTCCGCAGAACTGCGGTAATATCGCCCGTACCTGTGCGGCCACAGGTGCATCACTCCACCTGATCCGTCCGCTGGGCTTTGATATTTCTGACCGTGCCGTCAAACGTGCCGGGCTGGACTACTGGCACCTGGTGGAAGTCCGGGACTATGAAAATCTGGATGATTTCTTTGAAAAACACCCCGAAGCGGCGGCAGATTGCTGGCTTGCCACCACCAAGGCGCCCCGGGATTATACCCGGGCATCGTTTTCCCGGGACTGCTGGCTGTTTTTCGGCAAGGAGACGGCGGGTCTGCCGGAGGATTTCCGCATGAAGTTCTACGACCGCTGTATCCGTCTGCCCATGCGTGCCGAAGCCCGAAGCCTGAACCTCTCCAATTCTGTTGCCATTGTGACCTATGAAGCCCTGCGCCAGACCGATTTTCCCGGCCTGCAGGGAATCGGGGAAATGGCTGATTGCGTCAATTCATCTCAAAAGGAGATTTAAGCTATGAACTACAACAAAAAAACCATCATGGACGTAGATGTAGCGGGCAAGAAGATCCTGCTGCGCTGCGATTTTAACGTGCCCCAGGACAAGGAAACCGGCGCCATCACCAGCGATAAGCGTATCGTGGCGGCTCTGCCCACCATCGAGTACCTGCTCTTGCAGGGCGCTGCCGTGATTGCCTGTTCTCATCTGGGCAAGCCCAAGGGCGAGTGGAAGGAGAAGCTGACCCTCAGGCCTGTGGCAGATCGTCTGAGCGAATTGCTGGGCAAAGAAGTGATCTTCGCCAAGGACATTGTGGGCGAGGACGCCAAAGCAAAGGCCGCAGCCCTCAAGGGCGGCGAGATCATGCTGCTGGAGAACCTGCGCTTTGATCCCCGGGAAGAGAAGAACGACGCCGGCTTTGCCAAGGAACTGGCTGATATGGCGGAGCTGTACGTCTCCGATGCTTTCGGTACTGTCCACCGCGCCCATGCCTCCACCGCCGGTGTTGCCGCTTACCTGCCTGCCGTCAGCGGCCTGCTGGTGGCCAAGGAGCTGGAGATCATGGGCGGTGCGCTGAACGATCCCAAGCGTCCCTTTGTCGCCGTGCTGGGCGGCGCCAAGGTCAGCGATAAGATCGGCGTTATCAACAACCTGCTGGAAAAAGCAGATACCATCATCATCGGCGGCGGCATGGCCTACACCTTTGCCAAGGCCCAGGGCGGCTCCATCGGCAACAGTCTGTGCGAAAACGACAAGCTGGACTACGCCCTTCAGATGATCGAAAAGGCCAAACGCAACGGCGTGAAGCTGCTGCTGTCCACCGATACCGTGGCTGCGAAAGAATTTGCCGCCGATGCCGAGTCCACCGTGGTCAATACTATGGAGATCCCCGCGGATATGGAGGGCCTGGACATCGGTCCCAAGACCACCGAGGCATTCTGCGATGCCGTCAAGGGTGCCGGTACCGTGGTGTGGAACGGCCCCATGGGCGTGTTTGAGCTCGAGAAGTTTGCCAAGGGTACCCGTGCCATGGCTCAGGCGCTGGCCGACAGCGGTGCGGTGACCATCATCGGAGGCGGCGACAGTGCGGCAGCCGTGGAGCAGATGGGCTTTGCCGATAAGATCACCCACATCAGCACCGGCGGCGGTGCGTCCCTGGAGTTCCTCGAGGGTTTGGAGTTACCGGGCGTTGCCTGTTTGCTGGATAAGTAAAACAATACGCCGGTTCCCCCTGTTGCGGTGCCCAAATTTTCTGCGAGGCTTCCGCTGATCGCTTGAAAATTTGACCGCTGCCACTCGCTCACCTCGCTGCATCCGCCACTGGCGGCGCTCGGATCGCTCCCCGGCGGCGGTGCTTCCCTGGAATTCCTGGAGGGACTGGAATTACCGGGTGTCGCCTGCCTGTTGGACAAGTAAGAGCAAAATGAAAAATTAAAAATGAAAAGTGAAAAATAAATGTATCGCCGAAATATATTTCGGCGATACCGAAATTCTTCATTTTTCATTCTTCACTCTTCACTCTTCACTCAAAATTATTTTTCATATAATATAAAAGGAGAAACAACTATGAATAGCAGATATCGTAAGACCATTATCGCCGGCAACTGGAAGATGAACAACACCGCCGGCGATACCAAGAAATTTGCCGAAGAACTGCGCGCCATCATGCCCAAGGCCAAGTGGTGCGATGTAGTCGTGTGTGTGCCCAGCTGCAATATCAGCACTGCCATCAAGGCCTTCAAAGATATGCGCATCAGCGTGGGTGCTGAGAACGTGTTCTATGAGAAGTCCGGCGCCTTTACCGGCGAGGTTTCCGCCGATATGCTGAAGGATCTGGGCGTGAAGTACGTCATCATCGGCCACAGTGAGCGCCGCCAGTACTTTGGCGAGACCGATTTCACCGTGAACAAGAAGGTACAGGCAGCGCTGGAGGCCGGTCTGCACCCCATCATCTGCGTGGGCGAGACTCTGGAGCAGCGGGAGCTGGGCATCACCATGGAACTCATTGCTCTGCAAGTCAAGTCCGCTCTGGCCGGCGTCAGCGCCGAGAAACTGCGCCGCTGTGTCATCGCCTATGAGCCTGTCTGGGCCATCGGTACCGGCAAGACCGCTACCGCCGAGCAGGCGGCCGAGGTCTGCACCTTTATCCGCAGCACCGTTCGTCATCTGTACGGCGCCCGCATTGCCCGCAGTGTCACCATTCAGTACGGCGGCTCTATGAAGCCTTCCAATGCTGCCGAACTGCTGAGCCAGCCCGATATTGACGGCGGTTTGATCGGCGGTGCCGCTCTGAAGGCAAAGGACTTTGTGGAAATCATCAACGCTGCCAACCAGGACTGATCCGAAAGGAGACTACCTGCTATGAGCAAAACGCCTACGACATTGATTATTATGGACGGTTTCGGCCTTGCCACAGCCGCCCCGGATAACGCTGTCACGCTGGCAAAGACCCCGGTGCTGGATCGCCTGTTCCGCGTCTATGCCCATACCACGCTCCATGCGGACGGACTGAATGTAGGTCTGCCGGAGGGTCAGATGGGAAACAGCGAGGTAGGACATACCAATATCGGCGGCGGCCGGGTGGTCTTTCAGGATCTGCCCCGCATCAGCCGTGCCATTGAGGACGGGAGCTTTTTCCGCAACCCCGCCTACAATCAGGCGATGGACACCTGCAAGGACAGGGGTACTTCCCTGCACCTCTACGGTCTTTTGAGTGATGGCGGTGTCCATTCCCATATCAATCACCTGTATGCCCTGCTGCAGATGGCAAAGGATAAGGGCCTCAGCAAGGTCTATATCCACTGCTTCCTGGACGGCCGCGATGTCAGCCCTACCAGCGGTGTGAACTTTGTAACCGCCCTGCGCGACAAGTGTGCTCAGTTGGGTGTGGGTAAGATCGCCACCGTGATGGGCCGCTACTATGCCATGGACCGTGACAAACGTTGGGAACGTCTGCAGCTGGCCTATGATGCCATGGTCTACGGCGAGGGCATTCAGAACGAGGATCCTGTGGAAGCCGTGACCCGTTCTTATGCCAATGGGGTTACCGATGAATTTGTGGAGCCCGTGGTCTGTGACAGCGATGGAACCATTTCCGACAATGACAGTATCATTTTCTTCAACTATCGCCCGGACCGTGCCCGGGAGATCACCCGTGCCCTTGTGGATCCGGACTTTGACGGGTTCCATCGAGAATATTTCCCCACCACTTACATCTGCAATACAGAGTACGATGCCGCTATGCCCAATGTCACCGTGGCATGGCCCCGCATCAAGGTGGAAAACGGCTTGGGCGAATATCTGAGCAAGATGGGCATGACCCAGCTCCGCATTGCCGAAACGGAGAAGTATGCCCATGTCACCTTCTTTTTCAATGGCGGTGTGGAGACCCAGTATCCCGGCGAAGACCGTGTGCTGGTGGCCTCCCCCAAGGTAGCAACTTATGATCTCCAACCGGAGATGAGCGCCTATGAAGTGTGTGACAAATGTGTGGAACGCATTGAATCCGGTGCGTATGATGTGATCATTCTGAACTTTGCCAACTGCGATATGGTGGGTCATACCGGCGTGTTGGAAGCTGCGGTCAAGGCGGTGGAAACCGTGGACGAGTGTGTGGGCCGCGTGGTGGATGCCACCTTGAAAATGGGCGGTATCGCCATGATTACTGCGGATCACGGCAACGCCGAAGATATGCAGCAGCCTGATGGGTCTCCCATGACGGCGCACACCACCAGCGTGGTGCCCTTTATCCTTTGTGGCGCGGCAACGGAACTGCGCCCGGGACGCCTGGCAGATATTGCTCCCACCATTTTAGACGTAATGGGGCTGAACCAGCCTGCCGAGATGGACGGAAAAACGCTTATCGTGAAGTAAATTCTCCTGCAAAATGTATAAAAAAGGCTCCGGACGACCACAATACGTCCGGAGCCTTTTTTATTCCGGAGAGCCGCCGCTCCGCAAACCGGCGGTGATCGGATGCACAGTCTGATCCAAGGAGCAATATGAGTGAATTCCGAAATCGTGCCAGGGCGGTGCTGACCGGCAAAGGGCTGTACATAGCCCTTGCGCTGTGTCTGGTTGCCGGTGGTACCGTTGCCTATCTCGCCTATGCCAACCGGGCGCCTGCCCGGGAAACCACCGCCATCACCCCGGTTATCGAGGTAACGCCGAAAGTGGTGGCGCCGACCGCTCCCAAACCCAAGGAGGAAAAGGTGCCGGAGCAGGAAACGGCGGCGCTGGAACCCACAGAACTGCTGCCTCAGGTTGTCTCTCCTCTGGACGGCACAACCGTCACGGTGTTCTCTATGACCGAGCTGATGTACGATGATACCATGGCGGACTGGAGGACCCACAATGGACTGGATATCCAGGCGGGGGAGGGAGACGCAGTAAAGACTGCTGCCGCAGGAACCGTTGTCTCCGTTCGCAATGATGAGCTGATGGGTACCACCGTGGTCATCGACCACCCGGATGGCTATACCACCACCTATGCCTGCTTGCAGGAAGAGCCGCCGGTGCTGTCCGGCGACAGGGTCAATGCCGGTGACATCATCGGCTGTGTGGGTTCCACCGCTGCCGCGGAAAGCGGCATGGGTCCCCATCTTCACTTCTCCGTCAGCAAGGACGGCACGGTTATTGATCCCTCCGAATATGTGAAATAAAAAAAGACGCCTGCGGGCGTCTTTTTTTGGAACAAAAATGTCCTGCTTTTCGTCTTATTGGCAAGAGAAGACCAAAAGGAGGAAAGAAATATGAATAAACTGGAAAGAAAAGTCAAAAAGATTTCGGCAGTTTTAACCGGATTTCTTCTGATTTTCACCCTTGCCGCCTGCGGAGCCAGCGCTCCAAAGGAGGCCGCTGCCGCATCTGACTCTGCTGCACCCGCTGCCACCGAGGCGATGTGGGACGGCGGCGAATACGAGGAGGCGAAGTCCGAAAACGGTCTGTTTGATCCGGCTTCCGGTGCGCCCAATGCTGCCGACCGGGACGCCAAGATTGTCTACACTGCCAACCTGGATCTGGAGACCACGACCTTTGACCAGGCGACTGCGGATATTGCCGCCACGGTAGAACGCTTCGGCGGCTATTTTGCCAATAGCTCCCAAAGTGGGCAAAATAGCAGCTATCGCTATGCGGATTATACCATAAAAGTTCCGAAAAACGAATTTAACAATTTTCTAAACTACATCGGCCAAACCTGCGCTGTGACGTATAGTTCCACCAGTGCCGAGGACATCACAGACAGCTATTATGATGTGGACTCCCGCTTGAAAACGGCCCAGACCAAGCTGGAGCGTCTGCAGGAACTGCTCAGCAAGGCGGACAACATGTCGGACATCATCACCATCGAATCCGCCATCTCCGATGCGGAGTGGGAGATCGAAAACCTGACCGGCACCCTCCGCACCTATGATGCCCGGGTAGAGTATGCCACGGTGTATCTGAGCCTGCGGGAGGTCTACAAGCTCTCCGGCACGGACAGCGCCCCCATGACTCTGGGCAGACGCATCGGCAGCTCCTTTGTCCGTGGTTTGAAATCCGTGGGCAATTTCTTTGAGGATCTGCTGGTCTGGCTGGCATACAGTTGGATCTGGCTGGCAGTAATCACTGTCATTGTTATCGCAGGAATTCGACTTGCCAAAAAGAAAGGTTTCCGTGTCCGCCGCAAGGACAAAGAGGAATAAAAGAAAGACCGCCCTTTGGCGGTCTTTCTTACTCATATTTATAATCATTTCAGCAGCGTCCCGTTGGCGGCGGCGGTCAGATAGGCGTTGATGAAGCCGTCAATCTCTCCATCCATGACAGACTGGATCTGTCCCACCTCATAGCCGGTGCGGGTGTCCTTGGCGAGGGTGTAGGGCATAAACACGTAGGAACGGATCTGGCTGCCCCATTCGATCTTCATCTGTACGCCCTTGATATCGCTGATCTTCTCGGCGTGCTGCTGGATCTGCAGTTCCAGCAGCTTGGCCTTCAGCATCTTCATACAGTTGTCCCGGTTCTGGAACTGGCTGCGCTCCGTCTGGCAGAACACCACGATGCCTGTGGGCAGATGAGTCAGACGAACGGCAGAGGAGGTCTTATTGATGTGCTGGCCGCCGGCACCGGAGGAACGGCAGGCCTGCATCTCGATGTCCTCGGGCCGGATCTCGATGTCGTTATCGTCCGGCAGCTCCGGCATGACCTCCACGGCGGCGAAACTGGTCTGGCGCCGGGCGTTGGCATCAAAGGGGCTGACACGCACCAACCGGTGTACGCCGTTTTCGCTACGGAGATAGCCATAGGCGTTTTCGCCCTCGATGGAGATGGTGGCGGTTTTGATACCGGCTTCATCGCCGTCCTCATAGTTCAGGGTCTGTACGGTAAAGCCGTGGCGCTCTGCCCAGCGGGTGTACATACGCAGCAGCATCTGGGTCCAGTCCTGCGCCTCGGTACCGCCTGCGCCGGCGTGCAGGGTCAAAATGGCGTTGTTGCCATCGTATTCGCCGGTCAGCAAAGCGGCCAGACGGCGATCCTGCATCTCACTTTCAATGGTGGCATAGCTCTCCACGATCTCGTCCAGCAGACTGGCATCCTCTTCCTCCTGCGCCATTTCGCACAGAGTCAGGCAATCCTCCCAGTCGGAAACCAGACGGTCATGCTTTTTGATTTTATTCTCCAGCCGCTTGATCTGCTGGGCCACTTTCTGGCTGTGAGCCACGTCATTCCAAAACCCATCGGTCTCAGTTTCAATCTGCAGACCTTTCAATTCCTGCCGGGCTGCGGGAATGCCGAGAGCCTGTTCCAGCTCTTCCAGCGTGGGCTTCAGCGCCAGCAGCTTCTGCTTATATTCATCGTATTCAATGACTGCCATATTGGTTGTCTCCTTGTATCAATTTCAGTAACTAAAATATTATATCCAAAAAAACGGACGCTGTAAAGGGCGTTTTATACAAATCCACAGGATTTCCGTCACCCGATTGACAAAATGCGGTAGTGCTTACTATAATACGAAACGATAAAGGTATTTCCCTGAAAGAAAGGAACTCTGCTATGAACGAGATTTTTGTTCTGGGCCACCGCAATCCGGATACGGACTCCATTGTGGCGGCCATGTCCTATGCGGCGCTGCGCAATGCTTTGGGTGATCGGGAATATGTGGCGGGACGTCTGGGGCAGGTCAGCGATGAGACCCGCCGTATGCTGAATCGCTTCGGGTTTGAAGCGCCCCGGTTTGTCAAGAGCCTGCGTACCCAGGTCTGTGACCTGGACTTCGATACGCCGCCGGCGCTGAATGCCAGTGTTACCATGGATCGCGCCTGGCACATCATGCACGAGCAGAAGATTTCCGCTGTTCCCGTCATCAATGCCGATGGCACGCTGTACGGCACTCTTTCTGCCGGTGATATTGCCACTTACAGCATGAAGACCATCGCTGATCCCCGGGTGGACGAAGTGCCGCTTTTCAACCTGCTCAGCGTGCTGGAGGGCCGCGTTGTGGGAGAGGGCAGCGAGATGATAGATGCCCTCAGCGGCAATATCCATATTGCCCTGCCCCAGAGCTGCGAGAACCTGCTGGATTATGGCGCCGACAGCATCGTGCTGGTGGGCAATCAGCCGGATATGATCCGGCGGGCTTTGGCGGCAAAGGTGACGGCGATCATTCTCTGCCAGACCGATGTGGATCCCCAGTGGTTGGAAAATGCAGGCAGCACCTGTATTATTTCCACGCCATTTGATGCGGCCAAGGTGGCGCGCCTCATTTATCAGGCCATCCCCATCTCCCGCCCCTGCCATACGGAGGGACTGGTCTGCTTCCATCTGGACGATTATCTGGACGATGTGCGGGAAGTAGTCTCCCAGAGCCGCTACCGCTGCTATCCCGTGCTGGACGCGGACGAACACGTAGTAGGCACCTTGAGCCGTTACCACCTGCTCAAGCCCCGCCGCAAGCGTGCGGTGCTGGTGGATCATAACGAACTGGCCCAGACCGTCAGCGGCCTGGATCAGGCGGAGGTGCTGGAGATCATCGACCATCACCGCCTGGCGGATATCCAGACCCGCCAGCCCATTTGTATGCGTAATGAGCCGGTGGGCTGCACCAACACGATTATCACCTCCATGTATCAGGAGCACGGCGTTTTGCCCAGCCCCAATATGGCGGGCTTGATGGCGGCGGCGATCCTGTCCGATACGGTTATGTTCAAGTCCCCCACCTGTACCAAACGGGACATTGCCATGGCGGAGCGCCTGTCCCGCATCGCCGGTGTCTCCCTGGAGGAGATTGGCCGGGAGCTGTTCTCCGCAGACGGCAACGAGGAGAAGCCGGCCATGGATATGCTCCGCAGCGATTTCAAGGAGTTCCACATCGCCGGTCAGGTGTTGGGCGTTGGCCAGATCACCTGCACCGATTCCGGAAAACTGCTGGATCGCAAGGACGAGTTTCTGGCCGCCATGCGCCGCAATCAGGCGGAACACGGCTACAATATGGTGTTGCTGATGCTCACCGATGTGCTGCAGGAGGGGACCCAACTGCTCTATGTGGGCAGCGATGACGTGATCTCCCGCGCCTTTGACGTAGAGCCCAAGGGCAGCACGGTGTTCCTGCCCGGCGTTATGTCCCGCAAAAAGCAGATCATCCCCATGCTCACGGCGTTGTGGGGCTGACGCCGAAGCGCCGCCTTCAGATTAATAAAATAAAACCGCACCGCTTGCCAAATAAAAAAACCGCCCAAGGGCGGTTTTTTTGTTTGGAGCAGGATACGGGAATCGAACCCGCCTCTTCAGCTTGGGAAGCTGACATACTACCAATGTACTAATCCTGCGTGCAGAAGTAGTATAACAGACTTCTTTCCCATTTGCAAGGTATGATTTGTCAATGTATGGCATAAGGTGAGAAAAAACACAGGGGGTATGACCATGAAAAAACTGACAGCCGTATGTTTAACGGCTCTGCTGCTCTGCCTGTTCTGTCTGCCTGCTATGGCAGCCGAGATACCGCTGACGTCCCGGGCGGCGTTGCTGATGGAAAAGTCCACCGGCGAGATCCTGTTTGCCAAAAACGAACACGAAAGGCTGGAGCCTGCCAGCGTCACCAAGATCATGACCCTGCTGCTCACCATGGAGGCCATCGACAGCGGGAAGATCGGCTGGCAGGACATGGTCACCGTCAGCGCCAACGCCGCCTCCATGGGCGGCAGCCAGGTGTATCTCGCCGAGGGAGAGCAGATCAGCGTGGAAGAACTGGTCAAATCCGTCTGCGTCAGCAGCGGCAACGATGCGGCGGTGGCCTTGGCCGAATACGTCTCCGGTGTCACGGAGCTTTTCGTGGAGCAGATGAACAACAAGGCGCGGGAGCTGGGGATGAACGATACCAATTTCGTAAACTGTACCGGTCTTACCGCTGACGGTCATGTTACCAGCGCCTACGACATCGCCCTGATGAGCCGGGAACTGATCCTGCACCACCCTGCCATTCGCACCTATACCACCATCTGGATGGACACCATTCGGAACGGTACTTTCGGCCTCAGCAACACCAACAAGCTGGTGCGCTACTATGAGGGCTGTACCGGACTGAAAACCGGCTACACCGCCTCCGCCGGCTATTGCATGAGTGCCACCGCGGAAAAAGACGGCATGGAGCTCATCGCCGTTATTATGAAAGGAGAGACCTCCGACAAGCGCAATACCGATGCCAAGGCTCTGCTGAATTATGGTTTTTCCACCTATGCCGTTTCCTGTATCACCCCCGCAGAGCCTCTGCCGCAGCTCCCTGTGGCCCAGGGCGTATGCAATGCCGTTGGGCTGAAACTGCCGGAAGAAGGCTGCAGTGTCCTGCTGGAAAAAGGTGCAGCAGACAGCCTTACCCAGACGCTGACTCTGCCCGATCAGATCACAGCGCCTGTGACAGTCGGGGATATGGTGGGAGAACTGACGGTTTACAGCGGAGAAACTGCGGTACTGCAAATCCCGGTCTTAGCGGCGGATTCTGTGGAAAGGCTGACCTGGGGACAGACCTTTGCCCGGCTGTTTCGCGCCCTCCTTTTCCTGTCTGAAACGTAAAATATCGGTAGCACCTCTTGTATTTTTTGGCACTACGCGGTATGATAAGAAACACGAAATCTTTCCACATAGGAGGAATAGCCATGTTACGCGTGGATGTATCCAATCTGAAAAAAGAACTGAAAATGCCCTATGAGGCGGAGTTGGCTCCCCGACTGAAGATCGCTGCGAATCATCTGCAAAAAGGCGATGGCGCCGGCGGCGAATTCACCGGCTGGGTGCATCTGCCCGAGGCTTATGATAAAGAGGAGTATGCTCGTATCAAGGCAGCGGCGAAAAAGATCCAGTCCGATTCCAAGGCACTGGTGGTCATCGGCATCGGAGGCTCTTATCTGGGCGCCCGGGGTGTGATCGAGTGTCTTTGCTCCCCCAACTATAACCTGAAGAAGAAAACCACGCCCAATATCTATTTTGTGGGCAACGGCCTGAGCAGTGACGCGTTGGGCGAGGTGCTGGATCTGGTGGCGGATGTGGACTTTTCTGTCAATGTGATCTCCAAATCCGGAACCACCACCGAGCCCGCCGTGGCATTCCGTTTCTTCCGCCGCGCACTGGAGGAGAAGTACGGCAAAGAGGGCGCTGCCAAGCGGATTTATGCCACCACCGATAGGGCAAGAGGCGCTCTCAAATCCCTGGCAGATGCCAATGGGTATGAGACCTTTGTGGTACCTGATGATATCGGCGGCCGTTACAGCGTTCTTACTGCCGTGGGTCTGCTGCCCATTGCCGTGGCGGGCATTGATCTGGACGAGCTGATGGGCGGCGCACGGGAGATGATGACCGTCTGCCAAACGGCGGACATGGCGCAGAACCCCGCGTGGCAGTATGCCGCAGCCCGCTATGAGCTGTACCGCAAGGGCAAAAAGGTGGAGATTTTGGCATCCTATGAGCCGTCTTTCCGTTTTATGACCGAGTGGTGGAAGCAGCTCTACGGTGAGAGCGAAGGCAAAGAGAACAAGGGCCTGTTCCCTGCCAGCGTGGAGTTCACGGCCGATCTGCACTCCATGGGCCAGTATATTCAGCAGGGTGAGCGCCACCTCTTTGAAACGGTGGTGCGCTTTGCCCGGTCCCGGCGGGAATACCTGGTTCCGCTGGACGAAACCGATGGCGATGGTCTGAATTTCCTGGCGGGGAAAAGCATGGACTTCATCTGCCGTCAGGCCATGGACGGCACGCTTCTGGCTCATGTGGAGGGCGGCGTCCCCAATATCGCGCTCTATGTGGGGGAGAACAATGCCTATACTCTGGGCGAGCTGATCTACTTTTTTGAATATGCCTGCGGCCTTTCCGGCTACCTGCTGGACGTGAATCCGTTTGACCAGCCCGGCGTAGAGGCCTATAAAAAGAACATGTTTGCACTATTGGGAAAACCCGGCTATGAGGAGCTGCGGACGGAGCTGTTGGAAAAACTGGAAAAATAAGGCAAAATCCACAAAAAAGAGCTCTGTTTTTCTCATTGCTATTTTCCCGGAGGTATGGTATTCTGTATATGGGAGTACTCCCATCTTTTCAAAAGGAGTGATTACTTATGGTTAGATTGATTATGGGTTCCAATGGTGCAGGTAAGACAAAACAGCTTATCGACCTGGTTCGCAGCACGGCAGAGGTTGAAAGCGGCAGTGTCGTCTGTATCGAACCCAAGACCGACATGACCTTTGATATTCCGTACAGCGTGCGGTTGGTCACTGCCGGCGAGTATGGTATCAACAGCTTTGAATGTCTGCGCGGCTTCGTCAGCGGCTTGTATGCAGGCAATTACGATATTTCCCACGTTTTTGTGGACAACCTGTGCAAAATTGCCGGCAGCAAGGACTATCATGCGGTGGAGAAATTCCTGAACTGGCTGGATGTGTTCAGCGAGAATAACAGCGTCAAGTTCACGGTCACCATCAGCGGCGATGAATCCGAAGCCACCGATGGCATGAAAAAGTACATGTAAATAACGGTTTTGACAACGGCGGCTCCTGTGAGCCGCCGTTGTTTTTTCACTATAAGCGCTGCAAGATAAGATTTATATTGTATTTTGCTATTTTATGGGATATAATAAAAATTACCACATAACCGAATAGAACCCTGCGCGGGTGTGCGTTTTTCGGTGCGCGGCGACCGTCGCGCACTTTTTTATTGCGGGAGGGAGTTCACATGAAAAAGAGATTTGTATCCGCGCTTTTGGCAGCCCTGATGCTGCTGACCCTGTTACCGGTAACGGCATTCGGCGCTGAAGAAATAGCCCGCGGCTACTGCGGTGGAAATACCGCGACAGAATATGATTCGACATCCGGGTATTACAAAAACCTGACCTGGACGCTGGACAACGCCGGCACCCTGACTATCAGCGGCAGCGGCGTGATGGCGGATTATGGCTGGTGGAGTTCGCCATGGTATGCGCACGCCGACAGCATTACCACGGTAACGATCGAATCCGGTGTAACCAACATCGCCGATTACGCGTTCCGTGGCTGCAGCAAGCTGACCAGCATCACGATCCCCAGCGGCGTAACGAGTATCGGCGATAGCGCGTTCCATGGCTGCAGCAAGCTGACCAGCATCACGATCCCCAGCGGCGTAACGAGCATCGGCGATGGCGCGTTCGCCTACTGCAGCAGTCTGACCAGCGTAACGATCCCTAGCAGCGTGACCAGCATCGGTATATTGGCATTTGTCGGTTTGGCCAATATAGAAGTGGATTCAAGCAATCCGTGTTATTCCGGCAAGGATGGTGTGCTGTACAATAAAGATATGACGGAACTGATACAGTACTGTAACAGCAGAAAAAGTTTCGTAGTTCCCGATAGCGTAACCGGTATCGGCATCGGGGCATTCTATTTCGCGAAACTGGAAAAAGTGTATTTTAATGACACCATAGCAGAGATTGACGTCAGTGCGTTTGGAGTCTGTCCCATAAGCGATGTTTATTACAGCGGTAGTGAAACTGATTGGAGCAAGGTAACCATCTATGGGGAAAATGATCCCTTAAAAAATGCAAAGATGCACTACAACGTCAAGTCCGTCCCTGCCGATTTCTATGACGATGGCGGCGGCTCCGATGATGGCGGTGGCGGTTCCTCTGGTGGCGGCGGCTGCTATGTGGCCACCTGTGTGTACGGCTCCTACGACTGCCCCGAGGTGTGGACGCTGCGGCGATTCCGGGACGAGACGCTGGCGCAGACCTGGTGCGGCAGAGCGTTTATCCATACCTACTATGCCATCAGCCCCACGCTGGTGAAGTGGTTCGGCGACACGAACTGGTTCAAGAACATGTGGCGCGGCACGCTGGACAAGATGGTAGCGAACCTCAATGCCGAAGGTGTACCGGATACACCGTACGATGATATCGACTGGTAACGTAAAAAAGAGAGATGCTCAAGCATCTCTCTTTTTGTCGTTCTCTTTCTGCATTCTCTTTCATATACTCCCCATGAGAAACCTATCGGGGAGTGTATGCATGAAAGAGAATTTAGACGAGCGCGCCGAGGAGCTGGCGCTTTACCTGATAGAGAACCGGGCGACCGTCCGTGCCGCCGCCAAAAAATACGGTGTCAGTAAATCCACGGTCCATAAAGACATCTCAGAGCGTCTGCCGCAAGTCAACAGGAGTTTGTACCTGCAGGTCAAGGAGGTGCTGGACGAAAACAAGGCGCAGCGCCATATCCGTGGCGGTCTTGCCACGCGAAAAAAGTACAAAGGAGTCTGAAAGCTGGCGAAACCGGCACTGCGGTGCCGTAGTACCCACAGGATTTGCGTGGCTGTTGCCGCACGAATCCTGTGGGCCTTTTTATGCCGCCGAATAGTATCGCTTTCCTGTTTTATCCGTTCTCACCCATTGAATCATTTATAAATATGAATATCATACTGTTCGTTGTTTTCAGGACGGACAAAAGTTTGCATCACGTATTTTTCGCCCTCGTGTTTTAGTGGCATATCGTAACCACCTGTGACCTGCGCCAGCTCTTCCTCGGTCAGTTCTGCGAGCTTCTTGTTCAATGCTTCAATTTCCTCTTTAAGAGCGTTCAGTTCTTCTTTGGTTTTCATTGCATTAACGCCTTTCGTAGTTTCATTTTTTATACGATGCAGACGTGTAAATGACGAAGTTCTGTAATCGAAGCCTCTGTAAGAACGTCTATTACTTATTAATCTTAAAGAAAAAATCCAAAAGCGTTTGAAGCCAGCTCGATTCATTTTCTACAACGACCTTCATTCCGCCGACTACCTGCTTCAATTCATCCTCACTCAGTTCCGCGAGCTTTCCGTTCAGTGTTTCAACCTCGCTTTTGAGAGCGTTTAATTCTTCTTTCGTTTTCATTGCATTTACTCCTTTCACAGTTTCATTTTTTATACGATAGCGTCCGCTTTCCCTTATTCTTTCACCTGCCGCATGGATAGACCGATGCGGTGTTTCTTTTCGTCCACTTCCAGTACGCTGACCTTTACCACGTCACCCACCCGCACGATCTCGCTGGGGTGCTTGATGAACTTGTCGCACACCTGGGAGATATGCACCAAGCCGTCCTGATGGACGCCGATGTCTACGAATACGCCGAAGTCCACTACGTTCCGCACGGTACCGGACAGCACCATGCCGGGCTTCAGATCCTTGATGTCCAGCACATCGGTCCGCAGGATGGGAGCCGGCAGGTCATCTCGCATATCCCGCCCGGGTTTGCTGAGTTCCTTTACCACGTCCTGTAAGGTGGGTACACCGATGCCCAACTGAGCAGCAACTTTTTCCTCGCCCAGCAGCTTCACCTTCTGCGCCAACAGTCCCACCTCGCCGGCTTTTACGTCAGCGGTGGTGTAGCCGCACAATGCCAAAAGCTGTTCGGCAGCGGTGTAGGATTCCGGGTGGACACCGGTGTTGTCCAGAATGGACTTGCTCTCCGGCACCCGCAGGAAGCCGGCGCACTGCTCATAGGCCTTCGGCCCCAGCTTCGGCACCTTTAACAGTTGTTTGCGCCCGGTAAAGCTGCCGTTCTCCTCCCGATAGGCTACAATATTCTTGGCTGTGGTTGCATTTAAGCCGGACACCCGCCCCAGGAGACTTGCACTGGCGGTGTTCACGTCCACGCCCACGGCGTTGACGCAGTCCTCCACCACGCCGCCCAGCGTTTCGTCCAACCGTTTCTGGGGCATATCGTGCTGATACTGTCCCACGCCGATGGCCTTGGGATCGATCTTCACCAGCTCTGCCAGGGGATCCTGCATCCGGCGGGCGATGGATACGGCGGAGCGCAGATTCACGTCGTAGTCGGGGAACTCCTCGGCAGCGAGCTTGCTGGCGGAGTAGACGGACGCACCCGCCTCGTTGACCATCATGTAGCTGACGCCGGGCAGGGAGTGGATCATCTCTACCGCCATGGCCTCAGTCTCCCGGCTGGCGGTGCCGTTACCGATGGCCAGATGCTCCACCTTGTGCTTTTTTACCAATGCGGACAGCTTGACGATAGCCTCGTTTTTCTGCCGTTCGCCGTAGGTGGGGTAAACCACCGTGGTGTCCAGCACCTTACCGGTGGGGTCGATGACCGCCACCTTGCAGCCGTGGGCGTAGCCGGGATCCAGCCCCATGGTCACGTGTCCCTTTACCGGCGGCTGCAGCAGCAGCGGCTTTAGGTTCAGCGCGAAGTTGTGGATAGCGCCTTCGGCGGCATCATCACTCAGCAGACTGCGGATTTCCCGCTCCAGCGAGGGGAACAGCAGCCGGTCATAGCTGTCCTCAGCGGCGGCCCGGACAAATCGGCCGCAGGCGGTATCAGCGGTGACGCAGCGGTTCCACATCAGATTCAGCGCCCACTCTCTGTCGATACTGACACTGACCTTGAGGAACTCCTCCTTTTCACCCCGGTTGATGGCCAGGATCTGATGCCCTGCCAACTTGGAAATGGCCTGTGAAAATTCGTAGTACAGCCGGTAGACGCTGTCCTCTTCCTTGGCGGCTTCCGTGACCAGACTGCCCCGCTTCAAAATCATCTCCCGAAGCTCTTTGCGAACGGCGGCGTCATCGCTGAGAAGCTCCGCAATAATATCGTTGGCACCCTGTAAAGCATCTTCCGCAGTCTCCACGCCTTTTTCGGCGTCTATGTAGGCCTGTGCCATGGCTTCGGGGGCATCCTTGCTGTCCTGCGCGAAAATGGCGATAGCCAGAGGTTCCAGTCCTTTTTCCTTGGCCACGGTGGCCCGGGTACGCCGTTTCTGCTTGTAGGGACGGTACAGGTCTTCCACCTCGGCCAACGTTTTGGCGTTGTCAATGGCGGCAGCCAGCTCTTCTGTCAGCTTTTCCAGATTGGCGATGGCGTTCTTGACCTCTTCCTTGCGGTTTGCCAGATTCCGCAGATAGTTCAGCCGATCAAAAAGCGCGCGGAGGGTGGTGTCGTCCATAGAGCCGTGGAGCTCCTTGCGGTACCGGGCGATAAAGGGAATGGTGTTCCCCTCATCGATCAGCGAGATCACGTTCTCCACGTGGCGCAGTTCCTGTTTCAGTTCCTTGGCCAGAATTTGAGCAATGGTTTCCATATGATATCCTTTCTGATAGAAATAGGGCGGCCGTCCGGACCGCCCTAAAGTCAGCAGTTTCCTTATTTGTGATAGAGTTTTTTGACCTCGTACTTGGGCTGGCAGCTCACGTGAATGCCCAGCCGCTTGTACAAATTCCGATCCTCCTCGGAGATGATCACCGAGAAATGGGCATCGCAGCCCCGCAGAGAGAGCAGCTGCTTTTGTACCCGGCTGGCCAGCGGATTGGTCAGCGCCGACATGGACAGGGCGATCAGCACCTCGTCAGAGTGGAGCCGGGGGTTGTTGTGCCCCAGATAGGTGGTTTTCATCTTGCTGATGGGTTCAATGACCGAGGCGGGGATCAGATCCATCTCCTTGTCGATGCCGGCCATGTGCTTCAGCGCATTCAAAAGCAGAGCCGCCGAAGCGCCCAGCAGATCGGAGGTCTTTCCGGTGACGATCTTCCCATCGGGCAGCACCATGGCGCCGCAGGGGGTGCCGGTCTCCTCTGCCCGTTGGAGACAGATATCTACAATGGGACAGAACTCTGTGGTCACATTGGCCTGCTGCATCACCAGCTCCAGCTTACGTACCACGGTGTCGTCACACTTGCCCTGAGCCTTTTCCACCAACCCCGCATAGTAACGCCGCAGGATCTCATGGCGGCTGGCGTCCTGACACACCGCATCATCGGCGATGGCGAATCCCGCCATATTCACGCCCATATCGGTAGGGGAGTGATAGGGGGAGTCCCCCTGAATCCGCTGGAAAATGGCGTTGAGGACAGGGAACACTTCCACATCCCGGTTGTAATTCACGGTGGTCTTGCCGTAAGCCTCCAGATGGAACGGGTCGATCATGTTCACATCGTTGAGATCGGCGGTGGCGGCCTCGTAGGCCAGGTTCACCGGGTGCTTGAGCGGCAGGTTCCAAATCGGGAAGGTCTCATATTTGGCGTAGCCGGCCTTGATGCCCCGCTTGTGTTCGTGGTAGAGCTGAGAGAGGCAGGTGGCCATCTTGCCGCTGCCGGGACCGGGGGCGGTGACCACCACCACGCTGCGGGAGGTCTCGATGTACTCGTTGCGGCCCAGCCCCTCATCGCTGACCACGTGGCTCACATCGGAGGGATAGCCGGCGATGGGATAGTGGCGATAGCTGGGCATGCCAAGGGCAGTCAGGCGTTTGATAAAGGCGTCGGCTGCGGGTTGACCGGCATACTGGGTGATGACCACGCTGCCCACATAGAAGCCGAGGGAACGGAACACGTCCACCAGACGCAGCACGTCATCGTCATAACGAATGCCAAGGTCGCCCCGGGTCTTGTTTTTCTCGATGTCGTTGGCGCAGATAGCGATAACGATCTCCACCTCGTCCTTCATGGTTGCCAGCATCCGCACCTTGCTGTCCGGCTGAAATCCGGGCAGAACGCGGCTGGCATGGTAGTCGTCAAACAGCTTGCCGCCGAATTCCAGATAGAGCTTGCCGCCGAACAGCGCACGGCGCTGCCGGATATGCTGCGCCTGCAATTCCAGATATTTCTCGTTGTCAAAGCCAATTTTCAACCCAAACGCCCCCAAATTACACATTGTGGATAGTATACAACATCTTGTGGTATCTGAAAAGAGGAAACTACTAAATTTTCCTGTAAAGATATGGAGAAAAATCAGCCGAATTTTTGTCGAAAGCAACCGTTGATTTTTGCCGGAAAATCGGCTATACTACAAAATAGTCACCCCATTTAAGGAGGAAGCCGTATGCCGTACCAGACATTTCGATTCCACGTGATGTGGCGCCATACCAATGAGACCGAGTTCCGGGACTTTTACCAGACCGACAGCATTGACGAGGCCAAGGACTTCGCCATGCGCCTTGCCTTTGACGAGACCAATGTGGTCTATGTGCAGGACGAGAAGCGCCATGAGATCGTCCGGGACTTTGATGCAGAAATTTACAAACAATAAAACCGCCGCCTCTGCCCATACTACCGGCAGAGGTGATTTTTATGCAGAACAAGAAAAAAGAGGGCTTTCCCTACGATGCCACACCGGATATCCACCATTTTGCCGGCAGTCCGGAGAATTGTTTCGATCTGGTAAATCAGTATGGCACCTATAATATCCAGCCCACCGCCGATACGGACAACCTGTTTCCGCTGATTGCACCGGGTCTGCCCCATGCCTGGAAAGAGATGCACCTGGGCAAGGACGATTTATCCCGGAATCCCGGGACTGTCGAATGATCCCTGCCATACAAATAACAAAAGAAGCGCAAAAAATGAGGGCTGTGCCCTCATTTTTTGCGCTTCTTTTCAATGCCGATAAACACCAGAGAACTTATCAGCAGCAGATAGGGGTAGAACAGCAGGGGAATAATGTCAAATGCGCTGATGGACAAGCCCAACTCTCCGCAGGCAGCGATGGCTACCAGCATCTGGGCGCCGTAGGGCAGAATGCCTTGAAACACGCAGGAAAAGGTATCCAGCAGGGAGGCGCTTCGTTTGGCGTCAATGCCGTACTCGGCGCTGATCTCCTTGGCAATGGGGGCCGCCATGACGATAGCCACGGTGTTGTTGGCGGTGGCAATGTCCATCAGGGACACCAGACAGCCGATACCCAACTGTCCGCCCCTACTGCCTTTGAAGATTTTGCGGATCGCGCACAGCAGCGCCTCGAACCCACCGTATTCCCGGATGAGAGCGCACATAGCGGCCACCAGAACCGCCACCATGGAGGTCTCAAACATACCTGCGGCGCCGCTGCCCATATTGCTCAACAGCTCTGCTGCGGTGACCTGCCCGGTGGCCAGGGTGATGATGCTGCCGGATCCGATACCGATCAGCAGCACCGCAAATACGTTCCAGCCGAACAGCGCGCAGATCAACACCAGCAGATAGGGGACGATCAGCAGCAGATTGTGCTCGCCGGCGGGTATCACGTTCACCTCGGTGCGCAGAGAGATGAGCAGCACCAAAACGGCGGTAACAATAGCGGCAGGCAGGGCGATCTTGAAGTTCGCCCGGAATTTGTCCTTCATCTCACAGCCCTGGGTAGAGCAGGCGGCAATGGTGGTATCGGAGATAAAGCTCAGGTTGTCGCCGAACATGGCGCCGCCCATCACCGTTGCCACGCACAGGGGCAGGGGGAAGCCGGACTGCTGGGAAACGGCGGCGGCAATAGGCGTGATCAGGGTAATGGTACCCACCGAGGTACCCATGGCTACGGACACGAAGCAGGCCACCACAAATAGAATTACCACCGCCAGTTTCGCCGGCGCCAGATTCAGCAGAAAATAGGCCACTGCCTGCGCACTGCTGCGCCCGGTAACGCCGCCGAAGATGCCGGCGCACAGGAAAATGAGCAGCATGGTGATGATATTTTTGTCGCCCACCCCCTGTGCCATCAACGCCAGCTTCCGGTCAAAGGACAGCTTCTTGTTTTGCAGGCAGGCCACGAGAATTGCCGCCAAAAAGGTCACGACAATCGGGATATTGTAAAAGCCCATGGGAATTTTCATCACGTATTCAAACAGGATCCCCAGCCCCAGGTACAGGACGAGGAAAACGGCGATGGGTAAAAGTGCGATTGCTTTCGGTGCTGGTTTGTTCATTGTAAATCTCCTTTGTAATAAAATATCAGGTTTCTTTGAATACCGTCTCCGGCGGGTGGATGACTACCCGTGTGTTGGGCCGGACAGACATGGTCAAAAAGGCGTTGCCGCCCACCACGGAATTTTCACCGATGACTGTACCGCCGCCTAAAATTGAGGCGTTGGAATAGATGGTAGCACCGTTTTCCACGGTGGGATGACGTTTTCCCGGCAGGGCATTGTGCCCGGCGCGGGTGCTGAGTGCGCCAAGCGTGACACCCTGATAGAGCTTGACGTGGTCGCCGATATCGGTGGTCTCGCCGATGACGATGCCGGTGCCGTGGTCGATAAAAAAGTGGCTGCCGATGGTTGCACCGGGATGAATGTCGATACCGGTGCGGCTGTGAGCATACTCCGTCATCATGCGGGGAATGGTAGGCACCTGCCGCAGATACAGCTCGTGGGCAATGCGGTAGACGAAAATGGCATACAGCCCGGGATAGGCAAAAATGACCTCCTCCTTGTTGGAGGCGGCAGGATCGCCGTCAAAAAGGGCATCAATGTCCAGAAGGAGTTTCTTTTGCACTTCAGGGATCTGCTCTACCACCTCTCTGGCGATATAGCCGGCCTTTTCGCAGTCAAATTCACACAGGGCAAGCGCCAGCTGCTGCTCCAGCGCTGTTTCAATGCGCTCAAGCAAAAGGGAAATATAGGCGGTGGGCTCCATGGTCATCAGCATGGGATCGCCGTAGTAGGCGGGGAACATCACTTTGCGGATGTCCTTGAGAATATTGATAATTGCTTTGCGGTCAGGCAGACGCAGCTTTGCCCCGTACATGGGTACAGCGGCGGATTTCATGGTCTCCGCCATTACTGCGGCAGCATCGGTAATATGTTTTGCGTACATCTCATGCCTCCTGAAACAGCGGCGTGGACAGATAGCGGTCGCCGGTATCGGGCAATAATACCACGATGCGCTTGCCCTGGTTTTCGAGACGCTTCGCCAGCAGTTCCGCGGCATAAAGCGCCGCTCCGGAGGTGATACCGGCCAATACGCCCTCACTTCGGGCAAGCAGCCGCCCCGCACGATAGGCGTCCTCTTCCGTCACGGCGATCACCTCGTCAACAAGTGCGTCATCATAGTTTTTCGGCACAAAGTTGGCGCCGATCCCCTGCAAGCCGTGGCTGCCAGAGTACCCCTTTGTCAGAAGCGGTGAGGACGCAGGCTCCACCGCCACCACCTGTACGGCGGGATTTTTCTCTTTGAGATATCGTGCCGTACCGCTTACCGTACCGCCGGTTCCCATACCGGCCACAAAAATGTCCACGGTGCCATCGGTGTCGTCCCAGATCTCCGGCCCGGTAGTCAGATAGTGCGCCAGCGGGTTGGCAGGGTTATCAAACTGTCCGGCAATCATGCTGCCGTTGATTTGAGCGTGCAGCTCCTGCGCCTTTTCAATGGCCCCGGTCATTCCCACCTTACCCGGTGTCAGCACCAGCTCTGCGCCATAGGCCTTCAATAAGGCACGGCGTTCCGGACTCATGCTGTCCGGCATAGTCAGAATGACTCGATATCCCCGGCTGACGCCCATGGCGGCAAGCCCGATGCCGGTGTTGCCGGAGGTTGGCTCGATGATGGTGGCACCAGGCTGCAAACTGCCGTTTTTCTCCGCCTCGACAAGCATCTGCCGTGCCACGCGGTCTTTGGCAGAGCCAGCAGGGTTGAGGTACTCCAATTTTACATAGATAGCGGCATTTAAGCCGCGCATTCGGCGATAATTCTTTATTTCCAGCAAGGGCGTGTGCCCTATCAGCTGGTCTAAAGAAGTGAATACATTCATGTTTACGCCATCCTTTCTTACCAAAATATGCAAAAAAAGCGGAAGGTGTCATACACCTTCCGCTTTTCTACAAAAAATATAGCGCCGTCTTATCCGGCATCAGCGAAAAATCCATGACCCGTTTTTGCATAACAAATCGTGCCCATGCAGCACATGGACATACACATCATCATACAAGCGGTAAAACGAGTCATGAAGCTTCTCCTTTATAGAATTTCTGCGTTTATTATAGCAAACGGATTGCGGCGCTGTCCACGGTCATATTCACCAAAAAACAGAGTGTCAGAGCGGAAAACTTTATCAAATGCCGATGTTTTTCGCATCGTAAAAAATTTTCCTCAAAAACAGCGAAAAGATCATCGACAAATGCAAAAAAATATGTTATGGTGTAATAGAAGACAAGCGTTAACAAATTAACGAACTCGATTTTGCTTTTTGGAGGGTGAAACATGCAGAAAAATCCGCGTGTAGAGGAGATTTTAAGCTCCTACGGCTACCAACCCCACTTCCTCATTGCCATCATGCAGGATATTCAGGCGGAGTACAAGTATCTCAGTCAGGAAAATCTGGAGCAGGTGGCAGACGGTCTGGGGCTGAGCATCGCCAAGGTGTACAGCGTTGCCACGTTCTACGAGAACTTTTCGCTGGAGCCCAAGGGCAAGTACATCATCAAGGTCTGTAACGGCACGGCCTGCCATGTCCGCAAGAGCGCTCCCATTTATGACGCGCTCCATGAATGCCTGGGACTGGACGGCAATCATAAGACCTCGGCTGATGCCCTGTTCACGTTGGAAACGGTGGCGTGTCTGGGTGCCTGTTCTCTGGCACCGGCCATGACGGTCAACGACGAGGTCTACGCCAAGATGACGCCGGAAAAGGCGCTGGCGCTGATCGACGAACTGCGTGCAAAGGAGGCGGCAAGCAATGGCTAAACTGACAAGAGATGCGTTCCATGCCCTGTGCGAGGAAACGAAAACACTGCGTGCCGCCCAGGGCAAGCAGGTGCTGGTCTGCGCCGGTACCGGCTGTGTCGCCGGTGGCTCCATGAAGGTCTACGACTATATTAAGACCGCCTGCGAAAAGCGGGGCATCGGCGTGAAGGTGAGCCTGCAGGAACACGCCGGTCACGATGAGATCCACCTGAAAAAGAGCGGCTGCCACGGCTTCTGCGAGATCGGCCCTCTGGTGGCCATCGAGCCGCTGGGTGTCCTCTATACCCACGTCCACGTGGAGGACTGCGATGAGATCATCGAAAAGACCGTGCTGGGCGATGAGGTTATCGAGCGTCTTTTGTATCAGCAGAACAAAGCCTATATGCACCGCGATGATATTCCCTTCTACAAGGGACAGCACCGCCTGGTGCTGAAGAACAGCGGCAAGTCCGATGCCGAGGATATCATGGAGTACATCGCCCTCGGCGGTTATGCGGCATTTGAAAAGGCGCTGTTCGACATGACAGACGAGGCCATCTGCAAGGAGATCACCGACAGCGGTCTCCGTGGCCGCGGCGGCGGCGGTTTCCCCGCCGGCCGCAAATGGGAGAGCGTCCGCAGAAACGTGGCCGATGTGAAGTACATCGTCTGCAACGGCGATGAGGGCGACCCCGGCGCCTTCATGGATCAGGGCGTTATGGAGGGCAACCCCCACTCCATCATCGAGGGTATGCTGATCGCCGGTATCGCCACCGGTGCCAGCGAGGGCTATATCTACGTCCGCGCCGAGTATCCTCTGGCGGTGACCCGCCTGAAGATCGCCATGGGCAAGGCGGAGGAGCTGGGCCTGCTGGGTGACGACATCTTGGGCAGCGGCTTCAGCTTCCATCTGCATATCAACCGCGGCGCAGGTGCGTTTGTCTGCGGCGAGGGCAGCGCCCTGACCGCGTCCATCGAGGGCAACCGCGGTATGCCCCGCGTGAAGCCGCCCCGCACCGTGGATCACGGCCTGTGGGCGAAACCCACCGTGCTCAATAACGTGGAGACCTTTGCCAACGTGCCCGGCATCATCATGAACGGCGCTCAGTGGTACCGCTCCATCGGCACCGAGAAGTCCCCCGGCACCAAGACCTTTGCCCTCACCGGCAACGTGGTCAATACGGGTTTGGTGGAAGTCCCCATGGGTACCACCCTCCGCAAGATCATCTTTGACATCGGCGGCGGCATCAAGGACGGCAAGAAGTTCAAGGCCGTGCAGATCGGCGGCCCCTCCGGCGGCTGCCTGACGGAAGAGCATCTGGATATTCCTCTGGACTTTGACAGCATCAAGAAGCTGGGCGCCATCATCGGCTCCGGCGGTCTGGTGGTCATGGACGAGGACACCTGCATGGTGGAGGTGGCCCGCTTCTTCATGGCGTTTACCCAGAACGAGTCCTGCGGCAAGTGCATTCCCTGCCGCGAGGGTACCAAGCGTATGTTAGAGATTCTGGAGCGCATCGTCCATTATGAGGGTACGCTGGAAGATCTGGATCTGCTGCAGGAGCTGGCAAGCACCATCACCGAAACCGCCTTGTGCGGTCTGGGTCAGAGCGCCTGCAAACCTGTGATGAGCACGCTGAAATATTTCCGCGATGACTATCTGCGCCACGTGGTGGATAAGCATTGTCCCCTGTGCGACGGTCCCAAGAAGAAAGTGGTCATCGACCCGAACAAGTGCAAGGGCTGCGGCAAGTGCAAGCGCAACTGCCCCATGGAGGCCATCTCCGGCGAGGTCAAGCAGCCTCACACTGTGGACACCGAAAAGTGCATCACCTGCGGTGCCTGCTGGAGCAACTGTCCCTTTGATGCAATCACCGTGGTAGAGGAGGCGTAAGACATGGCAAAGGGTGTAATGATTATTGACGGTCAGCGCGTCCCGTTTGACGGCGAAAAGAACGTTCTGGCGGTTATCCGCAAGGCGGGCATCGATATGCCCACGTTCTGCTACTATTCCGATTTAAGCGTGTACGGCGCCTGCCGTATGTGCGTAGTGGAGGACGACAAGGGCAAGATCGACACGTCCTGCTCCATGGAACCCCGTGACGGCATGGTCATCAAGACCAACTCTGCCCGGCTTTTGAAGCATCGCCGCATGATTCTGGAGCTTCTGTTGGCGTCCCACAACTGCGACTGCAAGACCTGCATGAAGACCAACTGCCGCCTGCAGCAGCTTGCCCAGCAGTTCAACATTATGAATATCCGTTTCAAGGATACTCGCCCCCACTTTGAAAAGGACGACTCCGGCTACGCCATCGTCCGCGACCCCAACAAGTGCATCCTCTGCGGCGACTGTGTCCGCGTGTGCGAGGAGATGCAGGGTGTTGGCATCCTGAACTGGGCAAGACGCGGCAGCAAGCTGCAGGTCATGCCCGCCTTTGACCGGAAACTCTCCGAAACCAAGTGCGTCAGCTGCGGCCAGTGCGCCGCCGTCTGCGTCACCGGTGCTATCACCGTCCGCAACGAGATCGGCAAGATGTGGCGCGCCATCCACAACGAGCAGAAGCGCGTGGTGGTGCAGATCGCTCCTGCTGTCCGCGTGGCGGTGGGTGAGGCATTCGGCATTCCTGCCGGTGAAAACGTACTGGACCGTCTGGTCACCGCCTTGAAGCTGATGGGCGTGGACGAGGTCTACGACACCAACTTTGCCGCTGACTTCACCACCATCACCGAGGGCAACGAGTTCCTGGAGCGCCTCCGTAACGGCGGTCCGTTCCCCATGTTCACCAGCTGCTGCCCCGCGTGGGTCAAGTATCTGGAGAATCACGACCCCAAGTATTTGAAGAATATCTCCACCTGCAAGTCCCCCATGGAGATGTTTGCCGCTATCGTGCGTGAGCATTATCAGGCAAAAGACGCCGCCGACGGCCGCGAGACCTTCCAGGTGGCCATCATGCCCTGTACCGCCAAGAAGATGGAAGCTGCCCGTGACGAGTTCACCCACGATGGCAAGCGTGACGTGGATCTGGTCATCACCACCCGCGAGCTGATCGATATGATCCGCGAAAGCGGTATTGACCTGCCCAAGCTGGAGCTGGAATCCCCCGACCTGCCCTTTGGCCTTGGCTCCGGCGCTGCCGCCATCTACGGCGTTACCGGCGGCGTGGCGGAAGCCGTGGTGCGCCATTGCTTCCCCGATAAGAGCAAAAACGCCATGCGCGAGATTGCCCAGCTGGGTCTCCGCGGCGATGAGCCCGTCCGCGAAACCACCGTCCATGTGGGCGACGCTGAGCTGAAACTGGCGGTGGTCAACGGTCTGGTCAACGCCCGCAAGCTCCTCAAGGAGATGGACGAGGGCAAGAAGTTCTACCATCTGGTGGAGGTCATGACCTGTCAGGGCGGCTGTGTCGGCGGTGCCGGTCAGCCCCATGCTCTCCATGCCACCAAGGTGCAGCGCGGCGAGGGCCTGCACGATGTGGACCGTCAGGCCATGTTCAAACGTGCCGAGCGCAACCCCATCGTCACCAAGATGCTTGCCGATATGGGCGAGGAGAAAGCCCATGAGCTGCTCCACGTCAGCTACGTCAAGGAGTAATTCATAGAAACACAAAAAAGGACACCCCACGGGGTGCCCTTTTTGCAAAAAAAAAACAGCACTCACAAAAGTGAGTGCTGTTTGAAACAGCAATAGCAGCGCTTGGAGAATTAAATCAGCGCTTGGAGAACTGAGGTGCGCGACGTGCGGCCTTCAGACCGTACTTCTTGCGCTCCTTCATACGAGGATCGCGGGTCAGGAAGCCGGCTTTCTTCAGCAGGGGACGGAACTCGGGATTCACCAGCAGCAGAGCGCGGCTGATGCCGTGGCGCAGAGCGCCGGCCTGGCCGGACACGCCGCCGCCGGTAACGGTGGCAACGATATCGACCTTACCCAGGGTATTGGTCTCATTCAGGGGCTGACGGACGACCATCTTCAGGGTCTCCAGACCGAAATACTCTTCGATGTCGCGGCCATTGATGGTGATGTTGCCGGAGCCATTGGGGAACACGCGAACGCGAGCAACGGAGGACTTGCGGCGGCCGGTGCCGTACATGTAGGGATTCTTAGACTGATACATTCTTCATTTCCTCCTTACTTGATCAGCTCGGGCTTCTGAGCCTGCTGTTCATAATTCTCATCGGCATAGACGTGCAGACGCTTCAGGGAATCCTTGGTGACGATGTTGCGGGGCATCATACCGCGGACAGCCACGCGCATAGCCAGCTCGGGCTTCTCCTGCATCAGGATGCGGTACTTGGTCTCCTTCAGGCCGCCCACCCAACCGGAGTGAGTGCGATAGTACTTCTGCTCCAGCTTGTTGCCGGTCAGAACAGCCTTGCCGGCGTTGATGACGATCACGTTGTCACCGCAGTCAGCGTGGGGGGTGTAGGTCACTTTGCCTTTGCCGCGCAGCAGGTCGGCCACGATCACAGCGGTCTTGCCCAGGGGCTTGCCGGCTGCATCGACGACATACCACTTACGCGCAATAGCGTCCTTCTTTTCCATATAAGTGGACATGGTGTTTTTCCTCCAATTTATAATAATGTATGCTTTACATTTTCACGCCGCCTTGCTACAATCAAGACAGCCGCACGTACCAAACGCGCAAGGATATTTATAGCATACCCCGCAAATTTTGTCAACAGCATTTTGATTTACGATATAAACATCTTGCATTTTCTTTAATTATCTCTCGAATGCTTCCGTTTTCTCAAATCACAAATTACGTTTTAGTAGGGGCCGGTGTCCTCAACGGCCCGCATTCCGTAACTTTCCGTATTCTCCGTAGGGGCGGACGACTCTGTCCGCCCGCAAATCCCCTGAACAGGAGGAACACCTCATGCAGCATATTCTCGGACTGGTCCGCGCCTGCGTGGAGGACTACCACATGATCGACCCCGGCGACCGTATTGCCGTGGGCGTTAGTGGCGGCAAGGACAGCCTGTTGGCGCTTCTCGCTCTTTCCCGCCTGCAAAAATTCTATCCCGTCCCCTTCACCGTGGAGGCCATCACCCTGGATATGGGCATGCCCGGTATGGACTTTACCCCCATTGCCGACTACTGCGCCAAGCTGGAACTCCCCTATACCCGTGTCAGCGTCCCGGTCTATGACGTGGTGTTCAACGCCCGGCAGGAGAAGAACCCCTGCTCCCTCTGTGCCAAACTCCGCCGCGGCAGTTTGAATACGGCACTTTTGGAGCGCGGTATTACCAAAATTGCGCTTGGGCATCATTACGATGACGCGGTGGAGACCCTGCTGATGAATCTGCTCTTTGAGGGGCGCATCGGCTGTTTTCAGCCCGTCACCTATCTGGACCGCACGGGCATTACCCAGATTCGCCCCCTGCTCTACTGTCAGGAGGATGAGATCCGCCGTGTTGCCGTGCGGGAAAACCTCCCTGTGGTGGAAAATACCTGTCCCATGGACGGACACAGCCGCCGTCAGGAGGTCAAAGAGCTGCTTACCGATCTGGAAGGGAAGTACCCCGATCTCCGCCAAAAGCTCTTTGGCGCCATGACCCGCTATCCGCTCTACGGCTGGTCTACCGAAAAAGAAGAGCGATAAGAGCGTAAAAGTCTGTCATTGTGAAATTGTAGGGGCGGACGACTCTGTCCGCCCGAAATGCGGCGGCACACATGGGTGCCGCCCTACGGAATTATTATGGCAAAGAGGGTTTCTTCGGCAAAATAAAAGAGGCGGTGACCTCTGTCACCGCCCTATGTAAGCACCCATTGTAGTAGCAGCAGCAAAAAGAACCCCGGTACGCCCAGTATTCCGATGGTGACGGTGTTGAACCAGTTCAGCCCCAGCGACAAGCCGGTGAATTGGGTGGTCAGGTTCAGCACCCATACCGCCGCAAACCCCAGCACAGCATTGAGACCAATCCGCAGAATCAGCTTGAGGGGCGACTTGAACAGCCGCCCCAGCGTCAGAACAAAAAAAGCAATCAACAGGCCAATGGCAACTTTCCCTATAAGCGACATATGTCGCCTCCTTTCACGTTGGCGGCGGCCACACAGGACACGGCGCCTACCGTATGCTGAGAAACAGGATAGGCGTGTACATGTTGAATGGGTATGCCGCTGCGCTCTTTGATGCGGCGCAGCAGATAATTGTAGCGCGCCTTGCAGGCGTTAATCTCATAGATGCAGGCATCGATCAGATCGGGGTCGTCGGCCCATTGAAAACGCTCATAAGCGGCTTTCAGCGCCAGACCGGCCCGATACATATCCTGCCGCAACTCTTCTGTGGTTGGATGGATCATATCCTTCCGCTTCTTTGCCATAACAGCTCCTCCTCGTATCCATTGTACGAGTAGTTTGGACAAATATGCCACCACTTAAACCCCAAAGGGAGGAAATTTCCGTGGATCATGAATTTTATATGTCGCAGGCGCTGCTGCTGGCTGCGGAAGCCGCGAAAAGCGGCGAAGTTCCCGTGGGCTGTGTCATCGTCAAAGACGGTGCGATCGTTGGTCGGGGCCGTAACAGTCGGGAAGAAAAACATGCCACCGCCTCCCACGCGGAGATGGAGGCCATTGCGGCAGCCAACCAAGCTCTCGGTACCTGGCGTCTGGACGACTGTGACCTCTATGTCACCCTGGAGCCCTGCCCCATGTGTGCCGGCGCCATTGTCAACGCCCGGATCCGCCGGGTCTTTTACGGTGCCCGGGATAGCGAGATGGGTGCCTGCGGCGGTGTGCTGAATCTGTTCATGGAGAACTTTCCCCATCATCCCCAGCTCACCGGCGGTGTTCTGGCGGAGGACTGCCGCCGGATCCTGTCCGACTTTTTCCGATCCATCCGCTGAAAAAGCGGTGCCGAAACGGCACCGCTTTTTTTGCTCATACAAACCATAAAGCCGGGAATCGTACGATTCTCGGCTTGAATGGCAGGAAGATGATGAAAAAGTTTTATTTCTTGCAAGTATTAATATAGCCGCCACTTGTTAAGAAAAAACAGTCATAACTATTAAAAAAGTATGAAATTTACCGGGGAAAACCGGCCTCGACAATATCTGTGCCATTTCTCCCTGTCCCATCTTTACAATGGGACGGGAAAGGAAGTGGCAGAAGATGAAAGAAAGCTTAGCCGCCGGCCTGGTACTGACAGTGCTCTTATTTGCCATGTCCTGGCTTCATGGCGTCCAAACCCCGCCGCAGCAAACGGAGTCTGCGGTGGAAACGGCGACCTTGACGACCCTGCAAACAGCGCCCGCTGGAAAGCACGACAGCGATATATGGCTGCGAGTCAAGATAAACGGCACGGTACAGACTATGACCATGGCGGAATACCTTCCCGGTGTGGTACGGGGCGAGATGCTGCCGGACTTTGACGCGGAAGCGCTGAAAGCACAGGCGGTAGCAGAACGCACCTATGTCTGTTACCAACGGGAGAAGGGTGCCAAAGCTGCCCACCCGGATGCCGATGTGTGTGATGATGCCAACTGCTGCAGCGCATATTTGAGCCGGGAGACTGCCCGCCAAAAATGGGGCAGTGCATTTGACCGCTACGAGGAAAAGATCCAGGCCTGTGTTGCCGATACGGACGGTACGATCATGCTCTATGCCGGCGCCCCCATTATGGCCGTTTTCCATTCCTCCTCCGCCGGCCGAACGGCGGCCTGTGGTGATGTCTGGTCGGCAGAACTGCCGTATCTGGTCAGCGTGGAAAGCCCGGAGGCGGCCTCTGCGGTTCCCGACTATTACAGCGTGAAAACCTTGCGCCGGGAGGAATTTCAGCGCATCTTTACCGCTGCCCATCCCGATGCGGATTTTTCCGGCCCCTGGATCACAGGTCGGAAGGAAAATGCCTCCGGCCGGGTGGAGAGCCTTACAGTCGGCGGTATTACGGTCTCCGGCAACGAGATGCGCAGACTGTACGGCCTGCGCTCCACCTCCTTCACCGTAGAAGCAGGGGAGGAGGTCACTTTCCACGTCACAGGTTACGGCCATGGCGTTGGCATGAGCCAGTACGGCGCTCAGGAGCTGGCCAAGCAGGGGAAAAGCTGGCAGGAGATCCTGCAATGGTACTATACGGATATTACGCTGGGCGGCTATACAAAGAACTGAAACTGTGCTATAATCCGTTTATTAGCCCATGGAATTCACAAAAAGTTCAGGAAAATATACCGGTACGCATTATAATAGGAGCGAAGAAGAAACAGAAATAACCGGTGGGAGGAAACAGATATGGCACGCAACATTTTAGTCGTGGAAGACGACCACAACATCTCCGATCTGATCCGTATGTATTTGGAAAAAGCGGGCTTTGAAGTCCGCATTGCCTATGATGGCGGCAAGGCGGTGGAGGAATACGATGCCAAAGCGCCCGATATGGTGCTGCTGGATATCATGCTGCCTGTGATGGACGGCTGGGCAGTCTGCGCCCATATCCGGGAAAAGAGCAAAACCCCCATCATCATGCTCACTGCCAAGAGCGACGTGGGTGATCGCATCACGGGTCTGGAGATGGGTGCCGATGACTATCTGGTCAAGCCCTTTGAGATGAAGGAGCTGATGGCACGGATCAATGCGGTCCTGCGTCGCAGTGAGATCCCCGAGGATACCCGGAAAAAGCTGAGCTTTGACAAGCTCACCATCAATCTGGACAGCTATGAGCTGCTGGTTGACGGCGTGAAGATCGACACGCCCCCCAAAGAGCTGGAGCTTTTGTACCATCTGGCGGCCACGCCCAACCGCGTCTATACCCGCAACCAACTGCTGGACGAGGTCTGGGGCTTTGACTACTTTGGCGACAGCCGTACCGTAGACGTTCACATCAAGCGCCTGCGGGAAAAGGTGGAGAACATCTCCGATCAGTGGGCGCTGAAGACGGTCTGGGGTGTGGGCTATAAGTTTGAAGTCAAGCAGTAACGCCATGAAAGATAAGCTGCAAGAAACCTTCCGCGGCCTTTACTGGCGCCAGTTCGGAGTCATCGCGGGCATGGTGCTTCTGACCATGCTCCTGCTTGGTATGGCGTTTTTTGCCCTGAGCTACACTACCAATGTCTCGGAAAAGCGGCAGGAGATGCGCCAGCGCGCAGAGCTGGTGGCCCAGATGTCTGCCGATTACCTGACGGCGGAAACGTCTGCGGATCCCAACAGAGATGAAGCCTTTCGGGTTCTGGCAAATGTGGCCACCCGCATGACCGATATGGCCTTCCTCATCTGTAACGCAGAGGGGAACGTGCTGCTTACCACAGACGAAAGCCTGGCGGGCAGCGTGATTACCGTGCCGCCTGATGTGGTGCTGCATACCCTGAAAAAAGGCGTGTATGAAAGCCGCAATGATCTGGGCGGGATCTATGCCAAAAAGCACTTTGTGGTAGGTGTTCCCATGTCGAGCCGATTTGGTGCCCCCATGGGCGTTGTGTTTTCTGTGGTGGATATGGCGGAATTTCTGGAGATCTGGCGTTCCTTTGTGGGCCTTTTCTTTATGACCTCCGCCATCATTCTGCTTATCGCCGTGCTGGTCAGCTCCCTGATGACCATGCGGCAGATTCAACCCATTGCCGAGATGGTGCAGGCAACACGCCACTATGCAGACGGCAACTTTGATATTCGTATGTCCGATGCCGACCGCAACGATGAATTCGGCGAGCTGGCCCGGGCCTTTAACGCCATGGCGGAGTCTCTGCAGGAGACGGAGCGACAGCGCCGTGACTTTATTGCGAACGTGTCCCACGAGCTGAAAACCCCCATGACCTCCATCGCCGGCTATACCGATGGCATTCTGGACGGCACCATCCCGCCGGAAAAGGAACGCCAGTATCTGCAGATCATCTCCGATGAAAGCCGGCGGCTGAGCCGATTGGTGCGCCGTATGCTGGACATCTCCCAGTTACAGGCAAAAGAGATGAAAACGGCGGATTTTGATATCTGCGAGAGTATGCGTATTGCCCTTTTGTCCATGGAGCAGAAGATCAACGACCGGGGTCTGGATGTGGAAGCGGATATTCCCGAGGACTCCATCATGGTACAGGGCGATAACGATCTGATCACCCAGGTGATCTATAACCTGTTGGAAAATGCTGCAAAATTTGCCACAGCCGGTACGGCGCTGTACCTGGGTGTGCAGCTGCTGGGAGAAAAAGCGTGTGTTACCGTCCGCAACCGGGGCAATACCATCCCCCCGGAGGAGATCCCCCTGCTTTTTGAGCGCTTCCATAAGACGGACAAATCCCGCAGCGAGGATAAGGACGGCTATGGTCTGGGCTTGTATGTGGTAAAAACGATCCTGGCCCAGCACAAAGAAAAAATCCGAGTCACCAGTGAAAACGGTGTCACAGCATTTGCCTTCACGCTGGCATTGAGCCAGCCGAAGCTTCACGATTGAGAGGACCGCAATTTATGTGGGAAGAGAACAGAGAGAACAGACCACCCTTGGGTGAGGAGATCACGGACTGGTATGTCCCCAGACAGACCGATCCCCAGGAGATTGAGGGGTGCTATGTCTATGCCCACCCTCTGCCGGAGCGTATTTGCCCGCCCCGGCAGGAGAAGCATTCCCATAAGACGCTGTGGATCGGTCTCAGCATTGCCGCGGCCTTGGTTGTTGCCGCTGTCGTACTGGGCGTTGTCCTCCTCAGCCGTGCCCACCGGATGACAGCACTGCCTGACGAAAAGGACAGCAAGGCCAGCTCAATTATCAACATTTTTGATCACGGCAAGACCACCGGGATCCGCCGAACAGCGCCCGATGGGTCGATTACGCTCACCATCACCCCGCCGGCGGAGGAGCTGACGCCCCAGGAGATTTACGAAAAAGTCTCGCCCGCTACGGTTATCGTTCTGGCTCAGCAGGGGGAAAAGACCACCGTGGGCACCGGTGTGATCATGACGGCGGATGGTTATATTCTGACCAATGCCCATGTGATCATGGGCGGCGAAAGCGCTGCCATTGCCCTCTATGGGCAGTACCTGTATGAAGCAGAGCTGGTGGGCTACGATACGGATACGGATATTGCCGTACTCAAAGCGCTGGATGCCGGTGACTTCCCTACGGCCGAGTTTGGCAACAGCGACCTGTGCCGGGTGGGTGATACGGTTTATGCCATTGGCAATCCACTGGGCGTGGAACTCTACGGTACCATGAGTGACGGTATTCTCTCCGCTATCAACCGGGATATTGCCATCGAGGGTCATACGGTTACGGTGCTGCAAACCACCGCGGCTTTGAATAACGGCAACTCCGGCGGCCCGCTGATCAATACGGCAGGGCAGGTCATCGGCATCAACACGCTGAAAATGGGCGGCGGGAGCAATCCGGCCATTGCCCAGATAGAGGGACTGGGCTTTGCCCTGCCCATCAGCGATGCCAGCTATGTGGTCAACGATATTCTGGCCACCGGTGCCTATCACGGCACGCCGACCTTTGGTATTACCGTTATCGGAACAACAGATACGAACGGCAAAGATGTGGTGATGATCTACTCTCTGGAGGAAAACGGTGCCGCCGCCGAAGCCGGTCTTTGTGAAGGTGACGTGATCCGCTCCGTCAACGGCCAGCCGGTGGATTCCGTAGCGAGACTGCTGGCTTTGCGCCGCAGTTATCATGTGGGCGATACCGTCTCTGTTGAAATCTGGCGGGGCGGAACAGTTCAAAGCTATTCTGTCACTCTCCGCGGTGTCAAATAATCGCAGACAAAATAAAAAAATCCCACCCGCGAGGGTGGGATTTTGTTTTGCCTCTTATTCGGTCACGAAAGGCAGCAGAGCGATCTGACGAGCGCGCTTGATGGCCTCGGTCAGCTGACGCTGATGCATGGCGCAGGTACCGGTAGTGCGGCGGGGCAGGATCTTGGAGCGCTCGCTGATGAAGCGACGCAGCTTGGCAGCATCCTTGTAGTCGATATACTCGCACTTATCCACGCAGAACTGGCAGACCTTTTTGCGCTTGTGAGCCATACCGCCGGCGCGGGGGGCTTTATTTTCGCGTTCCATAGCCATGGAAAGTTCCTCCTTATTCAAATTCTGTTAGAACGGCAGATCTCCGTCCTCTTCGTCGATCTCGGCGAACTGGTTGTTGTTCCCCATGGGAGCGGCATAACCGCCCATCGGGGCGCTGAAAGCAGGCGCGGCATCATAATTGTTGCCGCCATCACGCTTGCTGTCGCCGAAATATACGTTGTCGGCAACGACTTCCACAGCAGTACGCTTGTTTCCGTCCTTGTCGGTCCAGTCGCGGGTCTGCAAACGGCCCTCCACGATAGCCATACGGCCCTTCTGGAAGTATTTGCTGACGAATTCCGCGGTGTTGCGCCATGCCACGATATCGATCCAATCGGTTTCCGCCTCGCCGCCCTGGGGCTTAAAGTCCCGGCTGCAGGCAATACGGAACGAGGTCACGCTCACACCGCTCTGGGTACGGCGCAGCTCCGGATCCCGGGCAAGACGACCCATGATCACAACTTTGTTCAGCATACTGATGCCTCCCTTACTCGCCCTTGCAGACGATCATGGAACGCATGATGCCCTCGGTAATGCCGAGAATACGATCCAGCTCCTTGGGGAACTCAGGCGCGCTGGTGAAGCTCATCAGCACGTAGTAGCCCTCGGTCTTATAGTCGATCGCGTAAGCAAGACGCCGCTTGCCCCACTCGTCGACAACGACATTGGAACCGTTCTGCTCAGCCAGAGTCTGGAACTTTGCCACGGTAGCGGCAACAGCCTCCTCACCCTGTGCAGGGTCGATGATGTAAACGACCTCGTAGTTGGCAGAAATTTTAGCCATACTTTTGCACCTCCTTCTGGTCTGTTGGCCCCCATTCTCAGATGGGAGCAAGGATATTTGCCCACAATACACGAGCCTATTTATTTTATCAGTTTTTTTCGTATTGTCAAGAATTTTTTGTAATTAACAGATTATTTCGTTGTAGGGGTCGGCGTCCTCGACGACCCGCAACTCCGTAGGGGCGGCCCTTGCGGTCGCCCGCAAAAAATCCGTAGGGTGGGGTCCCCTGACCCCGCCGCACAATCACTTTCCCACACCCCGCTTTTCCATCGCCCGTATCACCAGCAGCCCCAGCCCATAGCACGCGATGGCTTCGCCCACCAGCACCGAGCAGCCGTTAAACCAGAACGCCTTCCGGAACGCTTCGGTAAATCCCACCTGCTCAAAGGCCAGCAGCACCCCGATAATAACACCGTTGCATAAAACAGGCGGCAGGGGAGCCAGGTATTTGGATTTGCACCGTCTCGTGAGCAGCGCTGCCCCCAGCGTGGTCAGCGACCCGATCACGATGTCCAACAATCCATAGGGACTCAAAATATTGGCAATCAGACACCCGATGCCCAGCCCCCATGCCGTTTCGGGGAACAGGAAGGGCAGAACGCACAGCGCCTCGGCGAAGCGGCATTGGATCGGCCCATAGCTGATGCCGAACA
>CALCRH010000159.1 GCA_937894515.1 uncultured Clostridia bacterium
GTATTTCCGAGCTAAAAAGAAACAGAGGCGACAACTTCTCAATCAAGCAGTTGGAACGCACAAAGAAAACGGTCAAACAGAAACTCGAAAAGCTGAACGACCAGTCCCGCAAGGATGATGTCGTCACCTTTGAAGAACTCGGCGTTGACCGGCTCTTTATTGACGAAGCACATTACTATAAGAACCTCGCCGCATTTACCAAGATGAGAAATGTCGGCGGTATCAGCCAGACCGAAGCACAGAAGTCCTCCGACCTGTATATGAAGTGCCGCTATCTTGACGAGATCACCGGCGGGCGCGGTGTTGTTTTTGCGACCGGTACGCCGATCTCCAACAGCATGGTCGAGCTCTACACGATGCAGAAATATCTGCAATACGATATGCTGCGGCGCAACGGGCTCATTAACTTCGACTCATGGGCTTCCACCTTCGGTGAGACCGTTACCGCGATCGAGCTTGCACCCGAGGGCTCCGGCTACCGGGCAAAGACGAGGTTTGCGAAGTTCTACAACCTTCCCGAGCTTATGGCGATGTTCAAGGAAACGGCGGATATACAGACGGCGGATATGCTGAAGCTGCCTGTTCCCGAGGCGCATTACCATACGGTATCCTTAAAGCCCTCGGAGCAGCAGAAGAATATGGTGGCGTCCCTTGCCGAAAGAGCCGAGAGAGTTCGCGCCAAGATGGTAAACTCCAGCGAGGACAATATGCTGCTCATAACCAACGACGGCAGAAAGCTCGCGCTCGATCAGCGTATGCTGAATCCGCTTCTGCCCGACAGCGAGACAAGCAAGGCATCGGCCTGTGCGGAAAATGTGTTCCGCATATGGGAGGAGACAGCTCCCCGGCGGTCCACGCAGATGATTTTCTGCGACTTGTCCACGCCGCGCGGCGACGGCTCCTTCAATGTCTATGACGATATACGGGATAAGCTCATAGACCGGGGCATACCGGCTGAGGAGATAGCGTATATCCATACCGCCAACACCGAGGCGCAGAAAAAGGAGCTGTTCGGCAAGGTGCGTTCCGGGCAGGTTCGTGTCCTCATCGGCTCCACGCAGAAGATGGGAGCCGGCACGAATGTGCAAAAACGACTGATAGCACTCCATCATCTCGACTGCCCCTGGAGACCGTCTGATTTGCAACAGCGAGAAGGTCGTATCATCCGACAAGGCAATGAAAACCCCGAAGTGGACATCTACACCTATGTTACCGAAAACACCTTCGACAGTTATCTTTATCAGTTGGTAGAGAGCAAGCAGAAATTCATCGGACAGATCATGACAAGCAAAAGCCCGGTGCGTTCTGCGGAGGATGTTGACGAACAGGCGCTTTCTTATGCGGAAATCAAAGCGTTGTGTACGGGAAACCCGTATATCAAAGAGAAAATGGACTTGGATATTGATGTGTCTCGCTTGAAACTTTTGAAAGCAAACCACCTGAGTCAGAAATACTCTTTGGAGGATAAAATCCTCAAAGAGTTTCCAAAACAAATCACGGCTCTGGAGGAACGCATTGAGGGTTACGGCGTGGATATGCAGACAGTATCCGAGCATCCTGCCGGTGATGCCGAGCATTTCTGCGGTATGGAGGTCAAAGGTAAAAACTATGCTGAAAAGAAAGATGCCGGTGAAGCGATTATCGCCGCTTGTAAGGCGATGACAAAGCCGGAAGCACAGGAACTCGGTTCCTATCGTGGATTCGGTATGGAACTGAATTTCGATCCTTGCAGCCGTGAATACACGATAACGCTGAAAGGCAAGCTCCGTCATACCACCGCACTCGGCACTGATATTTTCGGTAATATCCAGCGTCTTGATAATCTGCTTGATAAGATGTCGGAAAAGAAAGACAAATGCGTGGAACAACTCGGAGACATTCAAACTCAGCTTGCCAATGCAAAGGTCGAGGTTGAAAAGCCATTCCCCCATGAGGAAGAACTGAAAACCAAAACCGAGCGTTTAGCCGAACTCAACTCACTGCTTGATATGGACAAGAAAGAAAACGAGATCGTTGACGGTGAGCGTGAGGATGACGATGACCGAGAACCGGAACGCTCAGACAGCAGAGATACAAGGTAACTCAAAGGCGGTACGATAAACCGTGCCGCCAACTTACATATAATGGTGGATTTCTTCACAATTGTATGATATAATATTATGTCTTTGAGTATCGCATTGCAGAAATAAGGGATGGTAATGAATCAAAACGAGCAATCTTTAATTCAAGAAATTGTCACTCTGCTTGAAAATGCAGGGTATGATTCCTACGCCCAAATCACAGGATATGTTAAAACACATGATGACTCTTATATCACCCGCAAAGGTGAAGCCAGAGACAAAATAAAGACGATCAGTTTTTCTGCTCTTAAAGAGTATTTGATTCAGAACAAAGGATAAAACTAAATCGCACATTTGCAGAAATAAAGAAACCTTCGTATAATTGTGGTAGAAACAAGGATACGGAGGTTTTTTTCTATGAAATTCAAAAACATAAAACGCCACTTGACGGGAAAAGAATTTGAAAAAATTTGTAATGTATGTTATAACCCGAGTTTGCCTTAAAATTAGAAACTTCCCGGCAATGAAATTTGCCGGGAAGCAAGTAAATACGCCATTTTCCGCGTAAATACAAGGGAAAAAATTGTTAGATAATTAGCACTACATTTTAGCACTACATTGAAAATTTCCAATAGTTTGCTTGATGTGTTTTAGTTCACCGAGTTTGTAAATTTTCAACGGAATGTCTATACCGAAAGCGTCTAAAATCAGTTTTAAATCTTCATGATTCAAATCATTAAAACGATAGTACTCGTCCGCGAGTTTTTCGACGGTCCAGTGGTTTAAAGCATTTTTAATTCGTTCGGCACTCAAACAGTTCGAAGAGTCATCTATTGAATGGTGGTGTTCTTTA
>CALCRH010000160.1 GCA_937894515.1 uncultured Clostridia bacterium
GGAAAAAGACGCGGCTGGCTGCCGCGCCTTAAACCGTAATTTATATTGTAGGAGGCATAATATGGAAAAACAAGAGAAGCAGGGCATGAGTATCAGCGTGAGAGCCTTTATCACCGCGCTGATTGTGATTTTTGTGCTGATGATTGCGGCGTATGTGCTGACGCTGGTGATCCCCGGCGGCCAGTATGTCAGGGTAGATGACGGCAGCGGCAATATGATCATCAACGCTGACAGTGAATTCCGCTATATCCCCGGCGGCATCCCGTTCTGGAAATGGATCCTGTCTCCGTTTCTGGTGTTAGGAGCTCCCGGCAGCGCGCTGATCATCGCGGTGATCGCATTCCTGCTGGTCATCGGTGCTGTGTTTGAAGGACTGGCGCAATGCGGCCTGATGCAGTATATGCTGGACAAAATCACCTGGAAATTCGGTGCCAAGCGCTATACCCTTTTTACCGTGATCCTCTTTTTCTTTATGGCCATGGGTGCATTTATCGGCTCTTTTGAGGAGTGTATTCCCATGGTTCCCATCGTTGTGGCTCTGGCAATCTCTCTGGGCTGGGATAAGCTGACCGGTCTGGGTATGAGTCTGCTGGCGGTGGGCTGCGGCTTTGCCTCCGGTGTGTGCAATCCCTTTACCGTGGGCATTGCCCAGGGACTGGCCGGCCTGCCCATGTTCTCCGGCGTCTGGCTCCGGGCCCTCAGCTTTGTGCTGATCTTCTGCCTGCTGTGGCTCTTTGTTCACCACCATGCCAAAAAAGTAGAAAAGCCCATCTCGGCAGAGATCGCGAACAACTTTCGGATGGATCCCAGACTGGACAAGGGCTTAACGGTTTTCGCTGTGATCATTGCCGTGGGTCTGGTGACGGTGCTGTCCTCCAGCTTTATTACCTTTTTGCAGGATTATACCCTTTACATCGTAGCTTTAATGTTCCTGGTGGCGGGCATTGCCGCGCCGCTGACGGCCGGCATGAAGGGGAAAGAGATGTGCAGGGCCTTTGGCAAGGGCATTGTGGGTTTCCTGCCGGCAATTCTGATGATCCTAATGGCGTCTTCCATCAAATATACGCTGGATGCCGCCAATGTGCTGGATACCGTCCTGCACGGTGCGGTGGGGCTTACCGCCACCATGCCCAAGTGGGCGGTGATTCTGTTCATCTACGCCATCGTACTGGTGATGAATTTCTTCATCGGCTCCGGCTCTGCCAAGGCGTTTATGCTGATCCCGCTGATCATTCCTCTGGCCCAGATCTTTAACATTCCGGCCCAACTGTGCATCGTAGCGTTTGCTTTCGGCGATGGTTTCAGCAACGTGCTCTATCCCACCAATCCGGCGCTTCTGGTGGCGTTGGGGCTTGCCGATGAGAGCTACGGCGACTGGTTCAAGTGGAGCGTGAAGTTCCAGCTGATGAACCTTGCCCTGACCTCGGCACTGCTTCTGTTCGGGCTGGCTGTGGGCTACGGCGCGTAAAAAAGCAAAAAGTAAGACCTGCTTTCGCAGGCCTTATTTTTTGCGCTTATTTCTTTGCCATCATGCCGCGGATCACAACATCGATCTCTTTTGCCACCCGGACAAAGTCGGCTTCCTGATAGCCCTTTGTAGTCATGGCGGCGGTACCGATCCGCAGGCCGCTGGTCTGCTGAGGAGAACGGGTGTCGCCGGGGATGGCATTTTTGTTGGCGGTGATGTGGTGTTTGTCCAGCTCGTCCTGCACTTCTTTACCGGACAAGCCGGTGTCAGTCAGATCCATCAACAGCAGATGGTTGTCCGTGCCGCCGGTCACCAGCTTGTAGCCCATGGCAACAAAGGCCTCTGCCATGGCGCGGCAGTTCTTTACCACCTGGTGGATATATTCGTGGAACGCAGGCGTGCAGGCCTCTTCGGCGGCAACGGCTTTGCCGGCAATCACATGCATCAAAGGCCCGCCCTGCATACCGGGGAAGATGGCGCTGTCCACTTTTTTGGCCAGTTCCGGCTTGCAGAAGATCAAACCGCCTCGGGGACCCCGCAGGGTCTTGTGGGTAGTGGTGGTGATAATATCCGCCAAACCGAAAGGAGAGGGGTGATCTCCTGCTGCCACCAGTCCGGCAATGTGTGCCATATCCACCATGAAGTAGGCGCCCACCTCTTTGGCGATCCGGGCAAACTTCTCGAATTCAATGATGCGGCTGTAAGCAGAGGCGCCGGCCAAAATCAACCGGGGGTGCACCTCTCGGGCCTTGCGGCGTAGGCCGTCATAGTCGATGCGGCCATCCGGCAGCACATCATAGAACGTGCAGTTGTAGAGCTTGCCGCTGGCGTTGACGGCGGAGCCGTGGGTCAGATGACCGCCGTTGCTGAGGTTCATGGCCAGAATGGTATCTCCCGGCTGCAAAATCGCCGTATAGGCGGCCAGATTGGCGCTGGCACCGCTGTGGGGCTGTACGTTGACGTGATAGTCGGTCTTAAAAACCTCGCGCCATTTGTCACAGCAGTACTCTTCAATTTCGTTCACGTATTCGCAGCCGCCGTAATAACGCCCGTGATTGCCGCTTTTGCGCTCTACGGGGTAGCCCTCGGCATACTTGTTGGTCAGGCAGGAGCCCACCGCGCGCAGCACGTTTTCACTGACGAAATTCTCGCTGGCGATCAGCTCTACGTTTTCCCTTTGACGCTGTTCTTCCTTTGCAATCATGGCAAAGACGTTGGATTCCATCGTCCTACACTCCTTTTTTGAGAGGTCAGATATTGAACTTTTGCTTGTATTCATCATAGTAGCGGGCAAAGGAGCTGTCTTTCATCTCTTTGACGCTGTTTAAGTACTCGTGGGTATCGAAGCTGTCGCTCTCCAGCTCAATGATGGCAACGGCAATGTTGCTGCAGTGGTCGGCCACACGTTCATAGTTGGTCAGCAGATCATTGAACACAAAGCCCTGACCCAAGGTGCAGATGCCTTGCTGCAAACGGTCCACGTGGTGGGACTTCATTTCATCGCACAGCCCGTCAATGATTTCCTCCAACGGCTCCACCCGGGAGGCCAGAGCATCATCGTTGTTGACAAAGGCATCGATGGAGATGTTAAGGATCTCAACGACAGCGGATTCAATCATTTCCAGCTCATGAGCGGCAGCATCGGAAAAGACGATGCTCTTTTCATGAATCTCCTGCATGACCTCGGCAATGTTGGAAGCATGGTCAGAGATACGCTCAAAGTCGGAAATGGTGTGCAGATATTTGCTGACCTCTTCGGTCTGGGCGGTGGTAAGAGATTTCCGGGTGATCTTCATCAGATAGGTGCCCAGTTTATCCTCGTAGCGGTCGATAACGTTCTCCAGATCATCTACCGTCTGGAAACCGGCATCGGTAAAATTGCTCCGCAGGGCAATGGCGTCCAGCAGGTTCTGCCGTGCCTTTACTGCCATGGAGTTGGTGACCAGACGGCTCTGCTCAATGGAAAGGGCAGGATGCTGCAAGAAACGCTCCTCCAGCCGGTCCATATCCTGGGCCTCCTGAGCCTCGGCATCGTCCGGGACAAGCCAGCACACCAGTTTTTCCACCAGCTCCATAAAGGGCATCAGCACCAGCACAGTCGCCAGACGGAACAGGGTATTCATCAGCGCAATGGTAACCGTTGTCAGGGTGAGACCCATAAAAGGGAAGGGGTGTAAGGCATGGATACCGTAGAAAATGACAGACCAGATGATCACACCGAGCATATCAATGAGCAGATAGGCAAGGGAGGTGCGCTTGCCGCTGGCGTTGGCTCCCAATGCACTGAGCAGAACGGGAACAGCGGCGCCGATGGCGATACCCATGATGATGGGCAGTGCGATTTCAAAGGTAATGGCACCGGTGATGGCCAATGCCTGCAAAATACCCACGGCGGCGCTGGCGCTTTGAATAACTGCGGTGAAAACGATACCCACCAGAATACCCAGCAGAGGATTGGAGAACTTGGTCAGCAGTCCGATAAACGCAGGACTCTCCTTCAGCGGTGCCACGGCACCGGACATGGAGATCATACCGTACATCAAAACGGAAAAACCCAGCAGAATGGTACCCACCCGCTGTATGGTCTTTTTCTTGCTGATCATGCGCAGCAGAATACCGGCCACGGCGAAAAGCCCGGTAAGGGTAGCGGTGGACAACAGCTCAATCCAACCGCTGCCGCTGAGGTTGGAAAGGCAGAGGATCCAGCCGGTAATGCTGGTGCCCAGAATGGCGCCCATAATAATACCGATAGCCTGTCGTACCTTCATCATGCCGGAGTTCACGAAGCCCACCACCATCACGGAGGTGGCGGAGGAGGACTGGATCACGGCGGTTACGCCGGTACCCAGCAAAACGCCCTTCAGCGGCGTGCTGGAAAGCCGGTACAGAATAACCTCCAGCTTATTGCCGGCAACCTTTTTCAGGTTGTCACCCATAATGGACATACCATACAGAAAAAGGGCAATACCACCCAGCAGGCTGATGATGTCAGTAGGACCCATAAGCCATTCCCTCCCAGTTTATTGTCATATTCTGTATATAGTATATCGGAAGAGAGGCTCTTTGTCGATAGTGTAAATGAGAAAAAAGTAAAAATAATTCTGTCAATGACTTGGATATCTTGCTAAACAGCCGAATAAAGAGTATAATGATAAAAAATTATGTGTGGGAGTATGCAATGCTGAAACATTCGCTGATCGTATTTCTGGTTTCTATGGTGCCCATTATTGAACTGCGCGGCGCCATTCCCTATGGTGTGGCATTTGGCCTGCCGCTGTGGCTGACCTATGTGATTGCCATTGTGGGCAATATGCTGCCGGTGCCGATCATCTATCTCTTTGCCCGCAAGGTTTTGGAATGGGGGCAGAACAAACCGGTAATCGGAAAGTTCTTTTCCTGGTGCTTAAAAAAAGGTAAGCAGGGCGGCGAAAGACTGGAAGCAAAAGCGGGCAAAGGCCTTTTTTGGGCGCTTTTGCTTTTCGTAGGTATTCCGCTGCCGGGAACCGGAGCCTGGACAGGCACTTTGGCGGCCAGCATTTTGGACATGGGACTGAAAAAAAGCGCGCTGGCCTGTATGGGCGGCGTGATTCTGGCGGGCATCATCATGGGCATACTCAGCACCGTGGGTGTTGCTGTTTTTGCGTAAAGGTGTGGGAGGATAGAGAGAATGAAACGTTTACTCGGCTTTTTGCTGGCGCTTGAGATGTGCTTCAGCCTGCTTACCGTTGCTGCTGCCAAGCCCCATTTCCATATCTATATCCCCTTAGTGATCAAGGCGGCAACGTGTACGGAAACGGGCACGATACTCTATACCTGCTTTGACTGCGGCAACAGCTGGCAGGGAGAGATCCCGGCAACAGGTCACGATTTTTCCGAGACATGGCAGCAAACAGCGGAAAAACACTGGCGTGAGTGTGAGAATTTCGCCTGCAATGAAGTAACCGATGTGGGCAATCATTTTTACGAAGACGGGATTTGGCTGAGCGATGAAACAAACCACTGGAAAGCCTGTGCGATCTGCGGTTATGCTACCGGCACAGCCCCTCACACATGGGATGACGGTAAAGTGACCATAGCCTCCACCTGTGTGGAAAGTGGTATCCGAACCTATACCTGTACGGTATGCGGCGCAACGAGAACGGAGCCCCTTCCTCTGGGAAACCACAGTTGGGACGGCGGAAGAACAACGCTGGAGCCTACCGTTACGGAAAAGGGAGAGAGCCTGTTCCACTGTATCATCTGCGGCGAGACCTCTACGCGGGAAATTGCCCCGTTGGGCCTTTCCATGACGCCGGAGGAACTGCTGACGGTGTCAGCAGCGGCAGATAACGTATTGAATGGCAGGCTGGAAGATGAAAAGTGGGTCATTTTGCAGGCTGTGACTACCGAAGAGGAGTATACACGGATTCAGGGCGGCTGGCCGATCACCGTTACGCTTGAGGTAAAGAATGCCAACAGGGCAGTATCCAGGGAGATTTCCCAAAAGGTGGAAAAAGCTGCCGGCAAGCAAAAAGTATACTGTTATCTTGATATGGCACTGAGCAAGGCGTTGTATCAGGAGCCTATGCAGATTGCAAATCAGACCGCGGAGCCGGTCATTGTTGCCCTGACTCTGCCCCAGGAGATGATGGAGGCAGCGTCCAAACGGAAAGCGAGAGGCTTTTCGGTCTATAAAATAGAAGATGACAGCGTGAAAAAGGTCGCGGCAAAGCTGTCTGAAGACGGAGAAAGTCTCCTCCTCCAGACCGATAAGTTCGGCACATATGCGTTGGCTTATCGTGATGTAAGAACGAGTGGCTTTGACACTCTGATCCTGTTTTATGCCGGACTGGGTCTGCTGACGCTGGGCGGTATCGGATTCCTTGCCTACAAGTTATTCTTTGCAAAAGGGAGAAAGACCGATTGTGACGATGAACAGGAAAGCAGCGATACCGAAGCAGGTGAAGAAGGATAAAAACGGGACCGCCGAAAGGCGGTCCCGTCAGTTTGTCGAAAAAGTCTGTCATTGGTGTGACAATCCGTAAAAAAGTTATAAAATATGCCGAAATCGTCCTGTTCATCAAAGAAAAACGGATTCCGAGCCAGTATGCACACTGGCTCGGAATGACAAAACGTGGTTTTTCGACAAGCTGAGAGGACGAAATATTTCGTCCTCTTTTTGCTGTTTTTTCAGGCTTTTTTACCGGTTTCCACCACAATGGCGCGGGCGCGGGCCAGCTTCATATCATGGCTCAGACGGATGGGAGGGATCTGCTGGCGCAGCTGTTCGGGGGGCATACCGTACAGACTGCTCATCTGCTGATACTGGGTGTCCAGATCCTTTTCGGAGATGGTGATATTCTCCAGCCGTGCGATCTCGGACATGGCCAATTCGTAGCGTGTTGCCACCAGTGCCTGTTCCCGGGAGTGGTCGCGGAGATCCTCCTCGGTGAGATGGGCAGCCTCTAAATACTGCTCCAGTTCCAGACCTTGCGCTGCCATCTGACCCCGCAGCTCCTCAATGAGACCGTCCAGCTGACTGGCCACCATCGCCTCGGGGATCTCCACCTCCATGCCGTCGATGACCTGCTGGATCAGGGCATCGCTGAAAGCATCGGCAGCTTCGGCGGCTTTGATCTCCAGAGTATCTGCCATGATCTGCTGACGCAGAGCACTGAGGGTATCAAAGCCCTGCCTGTGGGCAAAGTCCTCGGTCATCTCGGGGATGATCTGCCGGATGATCTCATGGCATTTAATTTTGAAAACGGCCGCTTTGCCTGCCAGTTCCGGCGTATATTCGGTGGGGAAAGTAACGTGGACGTCCCGTTCATCGCCTACGGCGATACCGGCTACCTGTTCTTCAAAGCCGGGAATAAACATACCGCTGCCCAGAATGAGGGGGTACTGTTCCGCCTTGCCGCCTTCAAAGGGGACACCGTCCACAAAGCCCTCGAAGTCGATGCTGACCTGATCGCCCATGGCGGCCTTTTCCGGATGCTGGGAGACGGTATTCTCCCGCAGATATTCGTTGATGGCGTTTACCGTATCTTCCTCGGACAGCTCCACCTCGGGATAGGCGGTGGTCAGGTTTTTATACTGTCCCAGCTTGACCTCGGGGTAGAGGTCGATGGTGGCGGCAAAGGTATAGCTCTCGGCGTCAATGGTGACGATCTCCAGCGCAGGAGAGCCGGCAATCTCCAAATTTGCCTGGGTAATGGCATCGATCAGTGCTTGGGGATAGGTGGCATTTACCGCCTCCTGGTAAAGTACATCGGCGCCGTACTTGGCCTCCAGCTCTTCCCGTGTCAGGTCGCCGTCCGCGGCAAAAAGCTGTTTGCTGTTTTCGTAGGCATCAGCCAGTGCTTTTTTCCAGGTATCGCTGTCCACGCAGATGGTCAGCCGTACCTGACGATTTTCCAGTTCTTCCCTTTTCAAGATTTCCACATTGCGTTCCTCCTTGGTTCATTTGGGCTTAGTATACTGGATTTTCATGTTGTTGGCAACAGCGTTTTCTGTTATAATTGACAAAAAATGAAAGGGTATTTTGGGTATTATATTTGATTGACGATGGTGACGGCTTGTGATAAAATAAACAATGTAAAAACCTGCGCGTTTTTCAGCAGAAATTTTACTTTGGCAATCTTATTGAAAATGAGGAAAGAGGGTCAACTTATGTATCGTATCGTGACAAAGGAAGCATTGAAACCCACCGTCATTCTGTACGAGATCGAGGCGCCGATGGTGGCCAAGAAGGCACAGCCCGGCCAGTTCATCATCCTGCGTGTGGATGAGAACGGCGAGCGTATTCCCATCACCATCCACGACTATGATCGTGAGAAGGGAACGGTCACCATCATCGTTCAGACCATCGGTGCCACCACCGAGAAGCTGAGCCACAAGCAGCAGGGCGAGTACATTCAGGACTTTGTAGGTCCGCTGGGTCGTCCCACCGAGACAGAGGGTAAGAAAAAGGTCTGCGTGGTCGGCGGCGGCGTGGGCTGCGCCATTGCGTACCCCGTTTTGAAGAAGTTCCACGACTGCGGCGCGGAAGTTCACGCTGTTGTCGGTTTCAAGAATAAGGACGTTGTCATTCTCGAGGACAAGTTCAAGGCCGTTTCCTCCGTGCTGAAGGTTTGCACCGATGATGGCAGCTACGGCCAGAAGGGTATGGTCACCGATGCGCTGAAGGAGCTGCTGGCTGAGAACCAGTACGACGAGATCTTTGCCATCGGCCCCATGATCATGATGAAATTCGTCTCCAAGACCACCGAGCCCTACGGCATCCCCACCACCGTTTCCATGAGCCCCATCATGATAGACGGTACCGGCATGTGCGGCGGCTGCCGCCTGACGGTTGGCGGCGAGACCAAGTTTGCCTGCGTGGACGGCCCTGACTTTGACGGCCACAAGGTGGACTGGGATCTGGCGGTGAAGCGCAACCAGATGTACCGCGAGTTCGAGATGAAGAAGCACGAGGAAGTCTGCAATCTTTACAAGCAGGAGGTAAAGTAAAATGGCAGTGAATATGCGTTTGGATAAAAATCCCATGCCCTCTCAGGATCCCAATGTCCGCAACAAGAATTTCCTGGAGGTGGCTACCGGTTATACCGAGGAACAGGCTCTGGACGAAGCTGCCCGCTGCCTGAACTGCAAGAACCATCCCTGTATCGAGGGCTGCCCCGTGAACGTACATATCCCTGAGTTTATCGCCAAGATCTGCGAGAAGGACTATGAGGGCGCTTATCAGGTGATCCACCAGACCTCCAGCCTGCCCGCTGTGTGCGGCCGTGTCTGCCCCCAGGAGCGTCAGTGCGAGATGTACTGCGTCCGCGGTAAGAAAGGCGAGGCCGTGGGTATCGGCCGTCTGGAGCGTTTTGTGGCCGACTGGCACAATGCCCATGCCACCGAAGCACCTGCCAAGCCCCAGCTCAACGGCCACAAGGTGGCCATCGTGGGTTCCGGCCCTGCCGGTCTGACCTGCGCCGGTGACCTTGCCAAGCTGGGTTATGAGGTCACTGTGTTCGAGGCTCTGCATCTGGCCGGCGGCGTGCTGGTATACGGCATCCCCGAGTTCCGTCTGCCCAAGGCCATTGTCCAGAAGGAAGTGGACGGCCTGAAGGCCATGGGCGTCAAGGTGGAGACCAATACCGTGGTGGGCCGTACCATTACCATTGACGAGCTGATGGAGGAGAATGGCTTTGAGGCCGTGTTTGTCGGCTCCGGCGCCGGTCTGCCCATGTTCATGCACATCCCCGGCGAGAACCTGAAGGGTGTGTATTCCGCCAACGAATTCCTGACCCGTATCAACCTGATGAAGGCATACAAGGAAGATTCCGATACCCCCATTATGGATCTCAAGGGCAAGAAGGTGGCCGTGGTCGGCGGCGGCAACGTGGCGATGGACGCCGCCCGCTGCTCCAAGCGTCTGGGCGCCGAGGTGTGGGTGGTCTACCGCCGCGGTATGGAGGAACTGCCTGCCCGTAAGGAAGAGGTGGAGCACGCCATCGAAGAGGGCATCATCTTCAAGACGCTGAACAATCCCGTTGCCATCAACGGCGATGACGACGGCGCGGTGAAGTCTATGACCTGTG
>CALCRH010000161.1 GCA_937894515.1 uncultured Clostridia bacterium
CCGAAGACCTGAACTTCGACCTTGAGTTTGCCCTTGTCGGGATCCACCATGCTGATCTGGCCCGTCAAACCCATGAACGCGCCGTCAGTGATCTTCACCGTCTCGTCGACGGAGAAATTGACCTTCGGACGCTCCACCTGCTGACCAGCCGACGGCTTGTCCAGCAGGATCGCGTCCACTTCACTCTGCTTGAGCGGCTGGGGACGGTCCCCGCCCACGAACCCGATCACGCCGGGGGTCTCGCGGAGGAACTGCCACGTCCGCTCGTAAATCGCCTTCTTGCCGTTCTCGTCAACGCCCTTCGCCTCATCGTAGAGCGCGAGTTCGCAGAGAACATAGCCGGGGAAAAACTTCTTGATGAGCGTGCGCTTCTTGCCGTTCTTCTTCTCGGTCACGCGCTCGGTCGGAATGATGCAGCGGCCGACGAAATCTTCCATCCGCTCGAGCTTGACGCGGGCGTCAATGGACTTCTGGGCCTTATTCTCTTGTCCTGTGAGTGTATGAAGAACAAACCACTGCTTATCCATGACTCATCTCCTCAATTCTTCACTCATCACTCATCACTCGTCATTCACCGGTCACGCCCCGGCGTGAACGATCTTGATGAAGCCCTCAATCACCTTGTCGCAGACAAGCGTCGTCGCGGCGAGAATGAAAATGAACGAAATGACCACGAGAGTCGACTCCCACAGTTCGCGCTTCGCCGGCCAGGTCACGCGCTTCGCTTCCGCGTTCACGCCTGCCAGATACTCTTTCGTCTTGGCGACAATGTTCATTTACTCTTCCTCGTCTGTTGGCAGGGTAGGAGGGAATCGAACCCCCATAGGCGGTTTTGGAGACCGCTGCACTGCCATTGTGCTACTACCCTAAATGGCTGACGAATTACTTCGTCTCTTTGTGGGTCGTACGCTTACGGCAGTGAGGGCAGAACTTCACCTTCTCCAAACGCTCGGTCGTCGTCTTCTTGTTCCGAGTCGTCGTGTAGTTACGGTTCTTGCACTCTCCGCAAGCCAAAATCGCGAGATCACGCATTTTCTTTTACCTCAAGCTACTCAGTGACGAATCACTTTTTCACTTTTCACTTTTACTTTTTCCTTCCTCCCCGGTTGCGGTCCGTTCTGGGTCGACCCCTACATCACGGTCAGGGAGAGTCAGCTCAACTGGATGCAGATCCACTACTACAACACCAAGCGCAAGCCGATCCGCCGGATCAGCGTGTACCTCAACGGTGCGGGACACGTCGAGGTGCGCAAGGGGTCCAGCGACCAGATCTCCAACGATTTCGCGAAGAAGTACGAGGACGAGAACTGGGACAAGGTCAGGAGCAGCCGTTACACGGTCGATCCGAAGCACATCAACGACATCTTCCAGAATCTCGTCAATCACGGAGTGCTCGACCGCGAGAAACTCGGCAAGCGCTCGGACAAGTCGTCGTTCGACCGGTTCATCGCGGTCAAGGCGAACCTTTCCAATTACACTTATTCCGAACAGGATAACATCTTCGATGTCGATGAAGTCGGCAAAGAAGATCTTTGCCCAGGCATCCTTCATGTCAAAGATGTCCGATGCCCAGTAGATGCAGACAGGAAGTGATATGACAGCCAGAACCGGAATCAATGTCATATTGATGAAATCGTAGAGAGCTGTCAACTTGAAGTATTCGCCGGGGCGTTTGTTGTAAGCGTTTCTGATGGCCTTGACCTTATCTTTGTCGTATTTCCTGTGCAGATCTACCTCGAAATATCTCTTTTCGAAGTTCTGCATCGCGTCATAGCAGCATGTGATGCCGTGGATACATGTCAGCTGGATCATCCACCACATGAAGATCTGAACGGCCAGAAGCGTAAATCCGCTCCAGCTGGCAATGCACGATGCAAGAATCGTAGCGAAACTTATCCATGTATAGTATTTGTCTGCAACTGGCACTTCGTTGCTGTATTTGTGCACACCTTTGTATTGGAATATTGTCGCAACCAGCAAAAGCGGAGGAAGCAGCAGATTGACAACGCTATTTGGAACGAAGATGATTCGGAACAGGATGACGATGAAACCCATTGTCACGATAGGCAGATAGAGTCTGACTCCATGGCGAAGTTGCTGTGCCTCAAATCGGAATAGCATCGAGGCGATGATTGCCGAGATGAGCAGCGAAAACTCGACGAGAAGTCGGCTGGCCATCTTGAAGAAATAGTTGTTCTCAATCATATTGGTCAGTACGACCATGACAAGTGAGAACAGGACCATTGACCATGCAGTGATGTAGTAGTTCTTCTTTATTTCAAAGTTCTGTCTCTTCTTTTCGTCATTCTTTTTGATGCGTTTCGAGAGGAAGACGCGGAATATTATGTTGCAGATGATGATGGTGATAACGGCCACGATAGCCACGAACCAATTGCTCTCGCAGTTATTGATGGCTGAGGGAGCCAGGTTCATGCCGATGGCGATGATGATGGGTCCGGTCACTACCGGCGGGAAGAAACGGATGATGTTCTTGGAGCCGTATACCTTGCAGATAGCTGCAAGTACCAGATAAAGGAGACCTGCGCAGGCAACGCCCACACATGCGTAGGGAAGTGACTGTGCCTGGGTAAGGCCGTACTGCTCACCTGCTGCCACCACTGCTGCGTATCCGCCGAGGAATGCGAAGGAAGATCCAAGGAATACCGGGACCTTCTTGCCGGTGATGAGATGCATGAACAGTGTTGCCAGACCTGCGAAAAGCAGAGTCGCCGAAACGGAAAGACCGGTGATGATGGGTACCAGTACCGTTGCGCCGAACATGGCGAACATGTGCTGCAGGCCAAGTACCAGGACTTTGCCCGTACCAAGCTGTTTTGCGTCCCTGATGGGTTCATTTGAGTTGCTCATTGTTGATCTCCTTTCATGCTCAAAAAAAAGGTAACCACCGAAGTGATTACCTAACTGATACGAATACTGATAATGATAAAACGGAAGGGAAAGAGAATGAGGACGGCTGCTGCGCCGCGCCACACCCGCAAGCATATTCGGTTGTACACTGAAGATACTGCATTTCGTACCTCTCCTTTACCCTATTGCGCTAAATGATACCAAATGTTGTGGTTCCGTGCAAGTTGGAATATTGCACAAATTGCTGTTCATTATGGAAATCGGGCGCTGTGGATTTTCACGAAACCCGGCTGCGGGATCTCTTCTGCTGCCGAAACGGCCGCCAGGGTTTCTGTATTCGCGAAACGGCCGCCGGAGGCATATGCAGGATCAGCCTTCTGCCTCGGGAAGTTTGCACACGTCCACCCAGGACGCCGGCGGGCAGGAGTATTTTTCCAGTTCCTCGCAGGTAAGCTCAATAGCGGAATTGGAAGATCCGCAGGCGGGGAACACGGTGGTAAAGCGCCTAAGGCTCTCATCCAGATAGCATTTCACGCCGTCGTTGACGGCAAAGGAGCATACGCCGCCGGGAGCATGACCCACCAGGTTTTCCGCTTCTTCGAAGGTAAGCATTTTTGCTTTCTTGTGGAAGGTGTCCTTGAATTTCCGGTTGTCCACACGGGCGTCACCGGCCATGACCACCACGATGGGGCCGTCATCCAGCATGAAGCTCATGGATTTGGCGATGCGCTCCGGCTTTGTGCCGACTGCTACGGCTGCCAGTTCTACGGTGGCGCTGGAGACCGGGAATTCCAGGATGCGGTCTTCGATGCCGAATTGCTTAAAATACTCTCTTACTTTGTCGATTGCCATTGTTGTCACTCCATTCTATTTCATATTCACATACCGGCGGCGGTACCATGCTTCGGTGCGTGTTTGCAGCTTCAAACAGTTCTCGCTTCGC
>CALCRH010000162.1 GCA_937894515.1 uncultured Clostridia bacterium
CCCTTGGGAACAACAAAATCAAGCGCTCCGTAAGCGAAGAGCGAGGGTACGCTGTCCTTCGTAATATACGATACGGGAGAAACGTAGGCGACGATTTCGTCCTCTCTGCCTTCGCAGCCTCGGACAGTGATGCGTACTTTGCTACTACTTTAAAATTTCTATCGACCTTAACTACTTTCCTGGCTACTGGCATTACTTCAAGCTTTCCCTCCATTTGGCCGGTGATGCCCAGTCGGGGCACTTCTCTTCGTTGTCGTTCATCACGACTTCATACCATGCGCTCCAGCGGATGCTCTGCTTAACGAGCCAGTAACTGATCTGCTCACGATATTCCCAGGCTGTGTAGCCGCTGTAGATCAGAGCAAGGATTATAGCAGCACCTATGCACACGCCGTGGCCTATGCCGAATTTAGATATTAGAAATCGCATCCTTTATAACCTCCATGTTCTATGATGCTTACCACACCGCTTATAGACTTCAGAGCTCCAAGTGCCCAGCTGTTAAGTTCTGCAAGCTCTTCTTTCGAGCAATTGGCTGTGTTTTTTTCTGCAAGAGCATTAATTATTCCTGAGATGCCTTCTTTGTAAATGCTTAATAACAGCAATTCCATTTGATTATTATCCTTTCTTGTGGTACAATCACCACTGGTTTCAGAGCCGTAATGTCCAGGCCGTTTCCGACACCCACATGTCGGAGGCGGCCTTCTTATATTCCGGGGTATGCATACTTCAACGCCTCCGGCCCAATATCCAGCGTCTTGCATATTTTCTGGCGCATGCCGTCGTCCCACGTCCATGGATCCTTCAGCATTGCCAGGTTTAGCCAGGTCCTGCTGTATCCGCTTTCCTGTGCAAGCCGTGTTATGGACCACTTCTTTATGTACATCCTGTAAAGGATCGCAGCCGTCAGCCAGTTGATCTCTGCCTCCGGCTGCATCTTCTCTGCCCACTTAACTCGCGGCATTCTGCTTCCTCCTCTCTCTGTTAATAAACTTGCGCCAGGAGGATTCCGCTTTTGTCCGCGTTCTGAAAAGGTTGTTTCTCACAACGTGGCCGTCCTTCCAGATAACCAGGCTTGCTGTGCTGCCTTTCTGATCTGTGATCGCTCCGGTGTATTCGCCCTCGCTCAATGCGGTTGTCATTGCCGTTTCCTCCTCTCTACCAGAGCTTTTCCTGCTCTGTGAATTTTTCCAGCGTGCCGTCGCCTGCCACGCAGTATTCCATGCTTGCGAACACGCCTTTGAGCTCATCGGTCTCAGCTTTAAGTGAGGTCTTTACCTTGTGGTCAAATCGGGGCAGATAATAGTGTTTAAACTCCCCAGTGTCAGCATCTACCTTGCCGGTGGCTTCCAGCGCTACATTGATCCTCAGCGTGATCTTTCCCTCAACGACGTTCTTGCCGATCATCTTTGTAATCAGAAGCTCCAGTGCATCGTTAAAGTCCTGCTTTACGTCCTCCATAGGCTCACTGTCTATGGTCAGAGATTTGTTTGCCATTGTCGTTTGTTCCTTTCTGTAGAATTAAATTCTACTTGGTTTGTAAAAAAATATACTCTGCCTCTTTGTTAGAGATTTGATATCGAGAATTTCACAAAGCTTGTCTATTTCAGAAGCCAGAAATTCGTTATCATTTCTCATTTTAAGAGCCAGAGCATACGTAGAAATACCCATTTGCTGTGCTATATAGCTACGCTTTAAACCTTTTGCATCAATGATAGCAATAAGTTCCTGTGTGTTTGTCATCGTCGTATCTCCTTTCTGTTGTGTGTTGTAGAATTAGAATCTACATTACGGAATATACCACGGTGTAGATTTTATGTCAACAATTTTTTAGGTTAATTTCAAAAATTGTTGATATTATTTCTACACCGTGTTATTATCAAAACAAGGAGGTGATTACAATGACTATCGGTGAACGAATAGCCAAGCTACGCGAGCAGCGCGGCATGACACAAGACGAGCTTGCAAAGCGAATGGGATACAAATCACGTTCTACTATTAATAAGGTCGAGCTAAATAAAGCTAATATCTATCAGTCTAATATAGTAAAATATGCTGAAATACTTGATACAACACCAGCATATTTAATGGGCTGGTTAGACGAAGATCCAAGTGAAGAAGAAAAGGTCCCAGAGACTGTTGAAATCTCTGAGACCAAGAAAAAACTTTATGCGCTTATAGATTCTATGTCTGACGAAAAGGCAGAGCGGTTACTCGCTTTCCTCAAAGAATAGCAGAATTTTCTCGATGATCCGCTGCAGCTCTTCATCGTCGGCACTGTCTATTATCTTTATCAGCTCAGCTTTTGCATCCATTGTCCTTCCCTCAGTCTCTCGTGTTTTTATGTTTGAATGTTATCACAAGAAACAGGAATGTGTAAATATTCTGAATTGAGGGCGATTCTTTCAAAAATGCCCTCAGATTTGAAAGTAAGGAGGTATGTTATGCTACAAGATAGGTTTAAAGAAGTATTGCCCAGCGAGCTGCGGGAGCTCCGCCTGCGGCATGGCCTGTCGCAGAAGAAGATGGCAGCCACGCTGAATCTGTCGGAGTCCACCTGGATCCGGTACGAGACAGGCGAAAAGACGCCGGATCTCACGGAGGCCATGAGGATCTACAGCGTCCTCGGAGAACAGATGCTGCCGCCATTGCTGCGTGTTGCGTATCCGGACCATTATGTGATAGATGACCCCGGAGATATCAAGCAGATGCAGAATGCTATCATTCATTATTGGATGGAGGTTGCCTCCCCCAAGCTGATAGCCCAGATGTACTATGTCATGTTCGGGGATCACGGCGGCAGTTTCATCGCCAAGCTGCAGGAATGCGGCGCCCAGATCGAGGTGGGCTATGACAGCATCCACATCCTCGGTCCGGAGCGTCTCGACCCGGTGGATATCAAGACTCTGCCCTATCCCGGCTTTCCCACAGACGCGCAGCCGCCCATGATGGCGGCCTGTCTGCGGGCGGCGGTCGTCGGCAGCCTGTATGCGCGGGACAAGGCGATACGGGTGCTCATCTTGTTTTCCGCTGCATGGTTTGTCTTCGGGCTGTTGCCGACGCTGGGCGTCTTCGGCTACGTCAACGGCGACCAGGCGT
>CALCRH010000163.1 GCA_937894515.1 uncultured Clostridia bacterium
CAGAACAGAACTGGCGGCCTAAATCTTTTGTGTCTACTAACTATTGACTACTTCACACCCGGGTGCGATTTCTTTTAAAAGAATTGGCGGATCTCGTTACCCAACTGCTCTTCCACGGCGACCAGTGTACGGCACAGGGCGCGGGCGGGGACTTCTGCACCCTTGTACTGCTCCAGATAGCCCTTGAGGGATTTGATCCCCATGTCGCAGCCGCCGGAGATAATCTCCGCGATGCTCTCCTCGGAGCTGTCCACTGTCAGTTTGGCGTTGGTCTTGACGGAGGCCATCTTACGGGCCACGGGATGGGGCTCCCGCTCCTTGCCGCCGCATTTTTTCAGCATGTCCTCTACCTCGCGTCCGATCCATTCGTGCTGTTGGCGGCTGGTGTTCAGCAGAGCGCGCATCTCCGGTGTTTTGGCGTAGTCCCGTACACCGTCCAGGGAGTCGGTGGCCATTTTGACCCCGGCGTCACATTCTTTCAGCAGAGAAAAGGTATCCTCATTGGTCATGTCGGTTCCTCCTTAAAATATCTTTGGGCGTTTGTCCAGTCCCACGTCCGCCGCGGCTTCCTCCAGCTCTTTCATACAGCGGATATCCCGGGCTTGAAGCTGGTTTTGGGTCTCCGGCGGCAGGGCATAGAAAAATTCGTAGGCGGTGGGGTCACTGTTCAGAAGATCGGTCAGATCCTTGCTGTACTTCATGAAAAAAGCACCTCCGCGCTTAGCTTGCGCGAAGGTGCTGGTTTTTATGCAATTATCGCTGATATTCGAACTCCAGATTGTACATGCTGACGATGTCGCCGTCCTGAATGCCCATCTGCTCCAACTGATCGAACAGACCGCTCTGGCGCAGCATTTTGTCGAAATACATCCGGCTTTCGTAGTCGGAGAAGTTGATATTCGCCATGAGCCGCTGAAGCCACGGACCCTCCACCAGCCAGGTGTTGTCCTCGTGCTCAATGTGGAGCGGCTCACTGGTATCCACCTGGGGCGGGCGGGGCACATACTCCGGTTCGTAGACCGTTACCGGCGGCAGCTCGGCGAGGCGCTGGGCGATGCGCTGTACCAGTTCCCGGGTACCCTGATGGGTGGCGGCGGACATGGCCATGAATTCGTAGCCCGCTTGTTCCACATGGGCGCGGAAGGCGTCCAATTGGTCGGGATCGGCCAGCAGGTCGGTCTTATTGGCCACCACGATCTGGGGTCGGGTGGCAAGTTCCGGAGAGTACTCCTTCAGCTCGGCGTTGATGGCATCGAAGTCCGCAATGGGATCCCGGCCTTCGCTGCCGGAAACGTCCACCAGATGCACCAGCAGACGGCAGCGATCAATGTGGCGCAGGAAGTCGTGTCCCAAGCCTGCGCCTTCGCTGGCGCCCTCGATGATGCCGGGGATGTCCGCCATGACAAAGCTGACGCCGTCATCTACATAGACCACGCCCAGATTGGGGTAGAGGGTGGTAAAGTGGTAGTTGGCGATCTTGGGGTGAGCCTTGCTGACCACGGACAGCAGGGTGGATTTGCCCACGTTGGGGAAGCCCACCAGTCCCACATCGGCCAGGAGCTTCAGCTCCAGCACCACGTCGTGGCTCTCACCGGGGAGTCCGGCCTTGGCAAAACGGGGTACCTGACGGGTGGGAGTGGCAAAGTGTTGGTTGCCCCAGCCGCCACGACCGCCCTTACACAGGACGAAAGGCTCGCTGTCGGACATATCCTTGATGATCTCATTGGTCTCGGCATCCCGAACCAACGTGCCCCGGGGAACCCGTATGGTCAGGCTCTCGCCGTCTCGTCCGGATTTGCGGCCGCCCTGACCATCCATGCCGTTGGTGGCCACGTATTTGCGCTTGTAGCGAAAGTCCATCAGGGTGGAAATGTTGTCATCTACCAGCAAAATGATGGAGCCGCCGTCGCCGCCGTCACCGCCGTCAGGACCGCCGGCCGCTACATATTTTTCCCGGTGGAACGCCACCGCACCATTGCCGCCGTTGCCGGCACGGCAGGTGATGCGGGCTTTGTCGATAAATGTGGTTGCCATGTTGTCAACCTCCTTGGGGTTTGTTTTTATTCTGCCCTATTTTACAAGAAAATGACGGGGGAGTCAAGGGAGGAAGGCATAAATGTGTAGGGGAGGCCCTGTGTGGCCTCCCGTGGGCGACCGCAAGGGTCGCCCCTACGATATTGCGGTGCTCCGGGTCGTCCGCCCCTACGGTGGAACGGGAAATCCCGTCCCCTACAATCGTGCAGCACCGTTTTCGAAAACCATGTAGGGGACGGCCTCCGGACATCCCGTGGTTCGGGTCATCGAGGACACCGATCCCTACGAAATAAAAAATCTCCCCGACGGGTGTCGGGGAGATTTTTTACTCAACTCATTATTCAGCAGGATAAACGGATGCCTGCTTGCGGTCTTTGCCCAGACGCTCGAAACGCAGGACGCCATCGACCTTGGCGAACAGGGTGTCGTCAGTACCGATGCCCACGTTGGTGCCGGGATGAATGTGGGTACCACGCTGGCGAACCAGAATGTTACCCGCCAGAACGAACTGACCGTCGGCGCGCTTGGGACCAAGGCGCTTGGACTCGGAATCACGGCCGTTCTTGGTGGAGCCCATACCTTTTTTATGGGCGAAGAATTGCAAACCGATGTTCAACATTTCAAGTACATCCTTTCTATAAGATGATCGAAAAGGAGCTTTACGCTTCCATGACTTCGATATGTTCCGGATACTCGTCGTGGAGCTCTGCCAGATACACCATCAGCCCCGTCAGCAGATTCTGACAGGTGGACTCAGCCGTTTGGCCCAGTCCGCCGGGGAGACGGAACGCGATACTGGCGTCAGCTTCGTTGACTTTCACCGAGGCACACAGACCCATCACGTCATTGATGGTCGCCTCCACCAGACGCACGGCGCTGGTAATGGCGGCGCAGACGATGTCCTCGCCTTCTTGGGCGAAGCCGCTGTGTCCCGTTGCATCGAATCCCACGATGCGGCGTTCCTCTGTGAGGAATGTGACTGTCGTCATACTGCCTTAGAAGGAGATCTTACCGATCTCAACCTTGGTGTAGGGCTGACGATGACCCTGACGTTTGCGATAGCCCTTCTTGGGGGTGTACTTGAAGATACGAATCTTCTTGCCCTTGCCGTTCTTCACGACCTTGGCATCCACCTTTGCGCCCTCCACCACGGGAGTGCCAAACTTGGTGTTCTCACCATCGACGATGGCCAGAACCTGATCGAAAACCACGGCGTCACCAGCCTCAACGTTCAGCTTTTCGATGAACAGAGTGTCACCCTCGGAGACGTTGTACTGCTTACCACCGGTCACGATAATAGCCTGCATTCTTGTTGCACCTGCCTTTCCTTTAATACGGACTCGCTGTCGGGGGCGGCCTATCTTGGTGATAGACGCTTTTTACCCATTCAAAGCGGCTTACCTATTATATATGGCGAAACCGGGTTTGTCAACAAATTTTTACCGGTTTTTTTGGAGAATTTCACGAAAAAGGGACAAAATCCATGTAGGGGTCGATGCCTACATCGACCTGTGGGCGGATGTGGGCATCCGCCCCTACAAAATGTCATTACCGTTTCCGAAAACCATGTAGGAAATGGACTCGCCTATTCCGTTTTACCGATCATTCAAAGTAAAAGAGGTCCTCAAACTTCTGATCCAGCGCGACGCAGAGGATCAGGGCCAATTTTGCGGTGGGATTGAACTGTCCCGTTTCGATGGAGCTGATGGTATTGCGGGAGACACCGACCATTTCCGCCAACTGCGTTTGGGAGAACCCGGCCTGCGTCCGCGCGTCTTTTATCCTGTTTTTCAGTATCAATTTATCGTCCATGGCGTCACCCGATAAAGTTCAGAATGACCATCACGGCAGCATAAACGGCAAATACGCTCCAAAACACCGCGAGAGCGAAATCGCGTTTCTTTTTCAGCTTCGCGGCTTTGTAGATCCACAGTCCCGCACCGGTGGACATGATGATCAGAAAGTAGCCGTAGTTCGTACCGATGTCCAATATGGCCCGCTCTACCAGCATCAACACAAAGGTGACGGACAGAGCGATCAGGCCGCCGATCCGCTGCCCTTTGCTGACAACCTCCAGCTCATAGATGTCCTTGTTCTGATTTTCGTTTCTGCTCTTTTCCAGAATTTCTTCTTTTTTCATGTTTTCCATCTCCTTGCCAAGTTTTGTTGTCATCAATATAGCGCTGCCAAGTTTACTTGTCAATAGGCTTCGCCAAGTTTTCTTTGCAAATTTTTACCCGCCGAAGAGGAGCGCTCTTTGGCGGGGTTAGAATGATGGCTTGTAGGGCGACCACATAGGGTCGCCCCTACAAAAACCGCGGCGGAGAGTTGCTCCGCCGCGTTCTATCTTATTTCTCCGGATAGGCCAGTTTTTCCACGTTCCAGTCGGCGATGAGGGAGGAATAGAACTTGCACTGTGCAGTGGCAAGAGCAACATCGAGGTTGACATAATTTCCACATTCTTTGGCACTCTTGCCGGGCATTTCGCCGTCATAGACGGCGGCATCGGCAAAGACCTTTTTGACCAGCTCCACCGCGTCCTCCACGGTCACGAGGTCGTTGTCGAACAGGAAGTAGAAGCCGGTCTGGCAGCCCATGGGCCCGAAGTAGACCACGGCGTCTTTGGCGGGACTGTTGCGGAGCATGGTGGCGATGATGTGCTCGACGGAGTGCATCTCGGCATTGGTGAGCAGGTCGCCGGTGTTGGGCTTTTTGAAGCGCAGATCAAAGGTCACCACGCTGCCGTCCCGGCGGCTGTAATACAGACCCGGTACCAGCACGTTATGGTCTACGGTAAAGCTTGCAATTCGTTCCATATTAACCTCCTATGGCATCTACAAAGGCCATAACCACGTCGTTGAGATGTTCCATGGCCTTGGGCCAATCTAAAAAGTAGTTCTGGTTATCATTCAGGCAATCGCTGACGGACTTGATGGCCATGAACGGTACACCGTTGCGGTAGCAGACCTGCGCCGCGGCACCGCCCTCCATCTCGGTGAGCAGGGGGTGGTAGGTGTCCTTGATGAACGCGGCCCGGTCACCGTCCACGGCGAACCAGTCGCCGGTGGCGCATTTGCCCATCCGGTAGGGGTAGCCGGTCCTGTCCATAGCGGCCTTGGCGTGGGGCAGGTCGGCAGTGGGGAAGTCCACCATATTCACGGTGCTGACCATGCCGATGGGGTCGCCGCAGCCGGTGGTATCCACATCGTGCTGGAGGAAGCTATCCACCAAAACAAAGGTGCCAATGGGAACCTCCTCGAAGCAGCCAGCTACACCGGCGTTGAGGATCAGATCGGGGTGATAGCGATCGATGAGCAGTTGGGTCGCCATGGCGGCGTTCACCTTGCCCACACCGCCGCAGCAGGCGATGAGGTCGGAGCGGAGATGGTAAAATGACACGCCGGAAACAACATCGTCCGGCTGGCGGTCGTGGATCAGGCTGTTGATCTCTTTGGGCATGGCGTAGAGAAGCGCAATTTTCATGGGAAAACCTCCCCTTATTGATTTCTGTGTCCTATTTTAGAGAGGGCTTACGGGAAAGTCAAGTTGCAATTCGGCGCATGGTAGAGTACAATGGAGAAAAAGGAGGTGAGAACATGGTCGCTGGCGTGATTTGCGAGTTCAACCCGTTCCACAAGGGACATCAATATCTGCTGGATACGGTGCGGCAAAAAGGCGCTGACACCATCGTGTGCGCCATGTCCGGCAACTTCGTTCAGCGGGGAGATGTGGCCGTTGCGGACAAGCTGACTCGAGCCGAGATGGCGATACGCTGTGGGGCGGATCTGATTTTCGAGCTGCCTACCCCGTGGGCCATGGCCACCGCTGAGACCTTTGCCCGTGGCGGCGTGGAATTGCTGGCGCTGGCGGGTTGTGATACCGTTGCCTGTGGCAGTGAGTGTGGCGACATTGAGGCACTGGAGCAGGTGGTGGATGTACTGACAGATGACGGTATTATGTTAACTACAAAGCGGTATTTGGACGGTGGCTTGAGCTATGCCCGGGCTCGGCAGCTGGCAGTGGAAGAACGACTGGGAGATCTGGGGCAGCTTTTGGCGCAGCCCAACAACACGCTGGCGGTGGAATATCTGAAAGCGATTCGGAAACTGCAAGTTGACATAAAATGTATCACTGTACCCCGTATCGGTGCAGAGCATGATGGAGATGCGGTGGGAGAGATTGCTTCGGCGTCCTATTTACGAGAGCTGATAAAAACAGGAAAAATGGTGGATAATTATATTCCATCTGCTGTGGCAGAGATTTTGCGGAGATCGGCAGTGCAGGGAAGTTATCCGGTAGACATAACACTTTGTGAGCGGGCGATTCTGGCCAAGCTGCGCAGTATGTCCGAGGAGGAATTTGCCGCCTATGATCGGGGGAATGAGGGCCTTTATCATCGACTGTACGATGCGGTACGGCAGGCGACGACTCTGGACGAGGTGCTGACCCTTGCCAAGACGAAACGCTACCCCATGGCGCGGCTGCGGCGCATGGTGCTTGCGGCATGGCTGGGAATGGACAGCGTACCCGAAAAAGTACCGTATTTACGGGTATTGGCGGCAAACGAGCAGGGGCGCAAGCATTTGCGCATTTTACAGGATAACGGCGCTCCCGTGCTGACCAAACCCGCCGATGTGGGGAAATTGGGCGAGGAAGCGGAAAAACTGTTCCGTGAGGAGTGTGCCCGGACAGATTTATATGCATTATGTCAACCGAAATCGATGTCGATGGGGGCCGATTGGCGGTTGACACCGAAGATGATATAATTAGGGACGAGGTAAATTATGGAAAGAAATTTGACCTGTTTGCGCTGCGGGCAAAAAATGAACTATATCAGAACGGAGAAATTGCAGCTCGGGCAGACGGGCTGGCTGCTGGGTGATCTTCCTAATCTGTTAGCGAGCGCGATGGAAGTGGATATTTACACCTGTACGAAATGCAGAAAAATTGAACTCTTTTTAGCCGATGAAAAAGAGGAAGATATACCGAAAAAGCAGTGTCCGAATTGCGGAAAGTGGCACGATTTTGATTATCCCAAGTGTCCGTTCTGCAAGTATGTGTATCGGGAATAAATCGCTTTTCGGGAGGACAGAGTCGTCCGCCCCTACGGAAGGAATGGAAAGTTTCGATAGAATTCGCAGGGCGGGGTCCCCTGACCCTGCTACGGCGTACCTGAGGTCAGCCTGCCCCACGAAATGACAGGGACGAGGAGAAAGATGATACGGTGGGCGACCGCAAGGGTCGCCCCTACAAAATTTTTCGCTTTTCACGCATAAAAAAATTGCCGCCCATTGGGCGGCAATTTTTATGTTCTTACAGGTCGTAGTACAGGGCGAACTCGGCGGGATGGGGCTTGCGGCTTACCAGCTCGTCAGCAGCACGGTCCTTGGCGATAATGAGGTCGATCAAACGCTGGGGGAACACGCCGCCTGCGGTCAGGTAGTCGTGATCGGCTTCCAGCGCATTGGCTGCCTCAGTCAAAGACGTGGGCAGGCCGCCCAGCTTGGCCTTTTCCTCTTCCGGTAGGTCGAACAGATTGCAGTCGAAGGGACCCCAGCCCATGGCGTGGGGATCAATGCCCTTCTTTACGCCGTCCAGACCCGCCATCAAAATGGCGGCGTAGGCGTAGTAGGGGTTGCAGGTGGCATCGGGGTTCCGCAGCTCAAAGCGCTTGGCCATGGGGGACTTGGCGTAGGCGGGGATACGCACCACTGCGCTGCGGTTTGCCATGGCGTAGCCGATGGTGACCGGTGCCTCAAAGCCGGGGATCAGGCGCTTGTAGCTGTTGGTGCTGGGGTTGGTGATGGCGCACAGGGAGGCAGCGTGGGTCAGCAGGCCGCCGATGAAGTGCATGGCGGTGTCGCTGAGCTGGGCATAGCCGTTTTCATCGTAGAACACGGGCTTGCCGTCCTTGGTCAGCAGCATATGGACGTGCATACCGCTGCCGGCTTCACCGGCCACGGGTTTGGGCATGAACGTGGCGGTCTTGCCGAAGCGGACAGCCTCATTCTTAATAATGTACTTGGCGGCCATGGTGGCATCTGCCAGAGCGGTCATCTCGCCCAGCTCCACTTCCACCTCCAACTGGCCGCAGCCGCCCACCTCGTGGTGGTGGTACTTGACCTTGACGCCCCAGTCCTCCATGTCCAGGGTGATCTGGGAGCGCAGGTCGTTGGTCACGTCCATGGGCAGGCTGTTGTGGTAGCCGGCGTGGTGGGCGATCTGGTAGCCGCTGTTGTTGGCGGGGCTGCCGCTGGTCCACTCGGCCTGGACACAGTCGATGCTGTAACCGGTCTGGTTGGGCAGATTCTCATACTGCACGCCGTCAAATACATAGAACTCGTACTCAGGGCCCACAATCATGGTGTCGGCTACGCCGGTCTCCTTCATGTAGTCCACCGCACGCTTGGCCACATTCCGGGGATACTGGTCAAAGGGACGGTTGGCGGGACGGTCAATGACCATCACGTCGCCGATCATGGACAGCGTGGGGATGTCGCAGAAGTCATCGATGACGGCGCTGCTGAGATCGGGGACAAACACCATGTCGCTGCTCTCCACGGGAGCATAGCCGTAGTTGGAGCCATCGAAGCCGATGCCGTAGACCATGGTGTCCTCGGTGAGACGCTGGGCGGGAATGCTCAAATGACGCCAGCGGCCGTCAATATCGGTCATTTTGAAATCCACGATGCGGATACCCTTTTCCGCAATCAAGGTCTGAATTTCTTTTAAAGTTTTTGCCATATCCAAAGTCCTCCTGAAAGGAAAAATTTTACCGTTTACCATCATAAAACGACAGCCGGATAATGTCAAGAATTTCTCCTTTTTGTGCGTGATTTTCTCTCACACAACAGAGAAGAAAAGGAGACCGGAGGACAGCACTTATCGCTCCTGAATTTCCTTGCCGGTGATATGCTCGATGGTAATTTCAAACATCTGCACCGCCTTACCATCAGCGGCGATCTCTTCGTCCACCTGTGCTTCATCGGGATAGTATTTCATGGCAAGGTTCTTTACCTGCTGCATAGCAGCGGCCGGATCGCGAATGAGATGGCATCTGCCGAAGATCACAACACTTTGCAGATAGGGTGCCCAGACCGCATCCTTGACCTGCTCGTTGCCGAAAACGGTAAAGCAAACCTTATCGCAGGCCTTTAGGGCATCCACCTTGTGTCCGACCGGTGCGCCGTGAAAATAGATCTTTTGCTGTTCCGCATCATACCGGTAATTCACGGGAATTGCATAGGGATACCCGTCGTCGCCATTGACCGCCAGCACACCCCGCCGGGTATGGAAAAGAAGCTGCGTGATCGCCTCGGGTGGGATTTCTTTCGATTTTCTTCGCATTTCTCGAAACGCCATTGTCTGACACCTCCATAGAGCTGAAATCAAGGCAATTATACCGCGTTGTTGTCCATACTGCAATATAAAAGCGGTAGAGACAGGAGAAGATGCAGATGACAGCGTTTGAAAATTTTTTACGGGATTTTAACACGGAAATGTGTTATGATAGCAATAAAAATGGGGAAAGGGGAAGGTGCGGTGAAAAAACGGAGAAAGATCAACTGGCCCCGTGAATGGGAGAAAAAACGCCTTTTGAGTCAGGCGGTGACCTATTCCACCAAGGATTTTATCATATCAGCCAGTTTATATTTTGTCTCAGTTATTCTGTGTCTGCTCTTGCGGCAATTTGATCCCAACAACGATTCCAGCTATGTGGCCATGATCTTTTTGCTGGATGTGTTTTTAACAGCCTTTTGGACGGATGGCTATCTGTTCAGTATCCTGATGGCAATCGTAGGTGTTCTAAGTGTAGACTATATTTTTACCCCACCCTATTGGGCCATCAGCTTTACCGTTGCCGGCTTCCCTCTGACCTTTCTGGTCATGCTGACCATCTCTCTGGTGACCGCTACGGTGACCTCGCGGGCCAAGCGCGCCGATGCCATGGCCCGGGAAGCGGACCGGGAGAAGATACATTCCAATCTATTGCGCGCCATGTCCCATGATATCCGCACTCCGCTGACCGGTATTGTCGGCGCTACCAATGTCCTGCTGGAGCAGGACGGTCTGGCACCGGAGCAGCAGCGGGAGCTGGTAAAAGGAGCCAACGAGGATGCCCAGTGGCTGATCCGCATTGTGGAGAATCTCCTGTCGATCACCCGCATCGGAGACAGGGAAGATCCCCATGTCAACAAGACCCCGGAAGCCGCGGAGGAGATCATGGAGAGCGCCGTGGCAAAATTCCGAAAGCGATACCCTATGGCAAAAATAGAGGTTAATTTACCGGAGCAGCTGCTGATGGTGCCCATGGATCCGCTTTTGATGGAGCAGGTGTTTTTGAATTTGCTGGAAAACGCGGTGATTCACGGAAAGAGTGCTGATATGATTACCTTTTTACTGCGGCAATCCGGTACTGCGGCGCAATTCGTGGTCGAAGACAGCGGCCCGGGGATCCCGGAGGAAGAACTGAAAAACCTGTTCAACAGCAGTGCCCACCGCGTCAGCTGGGGCGATAACAAACGAAATATGGGAATTGGCCTGAGTGTCTGCCGTACCATCGTGCAGGCCCATGGCGGAACCATAGAGGGAGAAAACAGAGAGACCGGCGGCGCACGGTTTACGGTGACCCTGCCGATGAAGGAGGAAAGCGATGAAGATTAAAGACAAGGTACTGATCGTAGAAGATGAACAGAGTATCAGCAATTTTATTTCCATGATCCTTACGGCCAACGGCTACGATACCATTGTGGTATGCAGTGGCGAAGAAGCCTTAACCATGGTGTCCTCTCATTGCCCGGATCTGATCGTGCTGGATCTGGGCCTGCCGGATATGGACGGCATGGAAGTATTAAAAGAGGTAAGAAAATGGTCCAATCTGCCCATCGTAGTGGTTTCTGCCCGCCAGCATGAGCACGACAAGGTGGAAGCACTGGACTATGGCGCAGACGACTACCTGGTCAAACCTTTCGGTACCAGCGAATTGCTGGCCCGGATCCGCACGGCGATCCGCCATACCCGTACGACTCTGTCCAATCCCCAAATTGCCCAGTCCGGTAAATTTGTTACCGGTAAGCTGGTGATCGACTACGATAAGCATCAGGTGTTGGTCGATGGAGAAAATGCCCACCTGACGGTCAACGAGTATAAGATCGTGGCTCTGCTGGGTAAGTATGCCGGCAAGGTTCTGACCTATGATTTCATTATTCGTGAGCTGTGGGGTCCCAAGGCGAAGACGGACAATCAGATCCTGCGGGTCAATATGGCCAATATCCGCCGCAAGATCGAGACCACGCCCGGCGATCCCGAGTATATCTTTACGGAGGTCGGCGTAGGATATCGGATGCGCGAGGGAGATTAATTTTCTTATCAAGAAACTTTATAGAGAAAATGAAAAAAGATGTCGCAACTGCGGCGTCTTTTTTCGTTATAGGAATAACAAAGCTATCATAAAGTAATAAAGAAAAAATGGCTACTCGCAAAGACTCTGTTAAGAAATGCTGTGGCTTATTTACACAAAAATGGGAGGAGAGTAAAATTCCAGTAAGTTATTCCTGTCGGAGTGACAATCAAAAATTAAGGAGAGAAAACTATGGAAGAAAGAAAAGGCTTTGGATCCAATTTTGGATTCCT
>CALCRH010000164.1 GCA_937894515.1 uncultured Clostridia bacterium
CGAGTAAAAGTCCCGTCCGCTCTGCCGAGGACATTGACGAAACGGCACTAAGCTATGCTGAGATAAAGGCGCTGTGTACCGGAAATCCGTACATCAAAGAGAAGATGGATTTGGACATTGATGTGTCAAGGCTAAAGCTGCTCAAAGCAAACCATCTGAGCCAGCGCTACGCCTTGGAGGATCAGATCATCAAGGAGTTTCCGCAGAAGATTGCTTCGCTCGAACAGCGCATTGAGGGCTTGAAAGCGGACATGACCTTGTTGGAGCAGAATACGCTGCCCAATGAGGACGGGTTCTCTCCGATGTATCTGCCCGGTGGCGTCGTAACGGAAAAGAAAGCTGCCGGCGAAGGCATCCTCGGTCTGTGCAAGTCTATGACAAGCCCTGAGCCTATCCAGATCGGCAGGTATCGCGGCTTTGATATGGAGCTTTCCTTTGACAGCTTCTCCCGGGAGTTCCGCATCACGCTCAAAGGCAATCTCAGTCACACAACTTCCCTCGGCACGGACATCTTCGGCAATATTCAGCGACTGGATAATCTGCTTGGCAGCTTCGGTGAAAAGCTGGAGGCCTGCACCGCGCAGTTAGAGAACACCCATGTCCAACTTGAAAATGCCAAGATCGAAGTGCAGAAGCCCTTCCCCAAGGAGGCCGAGCTGAAAGAGAAATCCGCACGGTTGGACGAGCTCAACATCATGCTCAACATGGACAAGAAGGACAATGAGATCGTGGACGATGAAAAGTCTGAGGAAGAGCCGGTGGAGCCAAAAGCCAAGTCCAGCAAGGAGTGGGAACGGTAATCCGCACATTTGCCATTTCATGAGCGCTCTGCTACAATAGCCAACACTATCATTGAAGGAGGTGGCGCAATGGCCATTTACTACATTTCCGATCTTCATCTGGGACATGAGAACGCAATCAAGTTCGACAACCGTCCCTTTGCCAACATCAAAGAAATGCACGACACCATACTGGACAACTGGAACAGCCGCGTCACCGGTAATGACACCGTGTATATTCTCGGTGATATGATCTGGGCGAAGGAGCATGAGTGGCCGTTCTATCTTGGCCCGCTTGCCGGGAACAAGGTGCTGATTCGAGGCAATCACGATCCCAAGGAGTTCAGCGCAACGACGCGCAAGTTCTTTCAGGACATCAAGGACTACAAGGAAATCAAGGACGAGGGACGAAAGGTCGTACTCTGTCACTACCCGATTCCGTTCTTCAACTTTGGCTTTGCCAAGGAGTGCTATATGCTCTACGGTCATGTGCATACGACCGTGGAGTATGAGTACCTGAAGGAGATGCGAAAGACCGTTATGGAGCATTCAACCGGGCACGGGACGCCAAGCGGGAACTTCATCAATGTCGGTTGTATGATGCCGTGGATGAACTACACGCCTCGAACACTGGATGAAATCATTGAAAGAGAGCGAGAATACCGCTCAGTAGAATAAAACGAAATAGACGAAGAGACCGTAAAGCTTCACATTTGGCTTTGCGGTCTTTTCGCATTTAAGGAGGGAACTTTATGAATGGCAGGGTTTAATGCGGTTGTGCTCTTTTTTGCGAAGGTTCTGGATAACGCACTGAGCACCGGAAAGACAATCTTTATCCAGAGAAGCCGCTGGCTGCTTGCCGGTATTACGGTCATCATTTCAGACTTCATTTACTTTTGGGTAACGAAGAAGGTCGTTTCTGCAAATGGAATTGCAGCAATGGCAATCGTTGCGTTTGCCGGGGGCGTGGGCTGTATGCTTGCCTGCCTTCTCAGTGAGAAGCTTTCCAAGGATCGCACCTATGTCAATGTGATTATGTCCGACAACATGGAAGCCATGCAGAAGCTGCGGGACTTCCTTGCCGAGCATCACATCACGAATGTGGCTTGCGACAGCTATACCCGTGACTGGAATACAAAAACTATTTCCATCACGGCCTACCCAGACACGAAGGCTGAAAGCCGACTGATCCAGGACTACATCAAAAGCAGCCAGCTCAAGTTCAAACAGGTAATTCAAGAGCGTTAAGGAGGAATATGACAAATGACACCGGAAGAATTCAATACGCAGCTCTATCAGAAAATGTATGACTCGCAGGAGAAGTACCGGGATTGGCTGCTTTCTCAGCCACCCGAAGAAATTCTCAATCACTGCTATGAATACACGATGCGCGAGGACATCCTGATGTCTATGGAGTGCAACGATCTGCCGGAGAAGCAGTGCAGAGCGCTGCTGAAGCTGGACGATCCTATCGCAGATATTTTCAAAGACTTTGAAGACCGGGAAACGGATCACATGGACAACATCCGAGACACGATTGAGTGTCGCGCAAATGCCATTCTGCGTGAGGAGTTCATTCGCTCTCAGCGTGAGGATCGGTGATTTCGTGGCACACCTTTCAGATGAGGAAATTCGTTCTGCACGGGAGATCGACCTTTTATCGTATCTGCAAAGCACAGCGCCGCAGGAGCTTGTGTCTTTGGGAAACGGCAACTACTGTACGCGAGAACACGACAGCCTGAAAATCTCCAACGGTAAATGGCATTGGTTTTCGCAAGGCGTCGGCGGCAAGAGCGCCATCGACTATCTTATCAAGGTTAAGGACTTTGACTTTGCCGATGCCGTCAGAACCGTACTCGGCGTAAGCTGTAAGGCGGTTTCATTTGAAAGAGCAAAAGCACCGACGCAACGGCGCTTACTTCTTCCTGAAAGAAATGAAAGCTCCGAGGCTGTCAAAGCATATCTTTCGCGGCGTGGAATCAGCGAAAACGTCATTGATTTCTGCCTGAAAGAAAAGCTTCTCTATGAGTCAAAGCCCCACCACAACGCAGTGTTCATAGGCTATGACAAAGCGCATACCCCCAGATATGCTGCGATCCGAGGCACAGCCGGTAGCTACAAGATTGAAGCACCGGGAAGCGATAAGCACTTCTCTTTTCAGCTCAGCAATGTTGCCGCCCCGCGCTCCGTGCATTTGTTTGAGGCTGCCATCGACGCTCTCAGCTATGCAACGCTGATGGAGCTATACGGGGTTGACTGGAAGAGCAGGTCGCTGCTATCGCTTGCAGGCGTGTACCAAGCAAAACGTGACAACTGCATTCCGGCTGCGCTTGAACGTTTCCTTGCAGATCATCCAAGCATTCATACAATCTACCTTCACCTTGATAACGATGAAGCCGGTCGCGGAGCTGCGGCCAGTTTAGTGTCCGGGCTGAAGGAAAAATACGAGGTCGTTGATGCGCCGTCCCCGGAGGGCAAGGACATCAACGACTATTTGCTTATTCAACGAAAAGCAATCAAAGAAAAGGAGGATCACGAGCGTTGAATATCAGAATCTATCAAATCAACATGGACAGAGACACGGAGCGAAAAGCCTTTGAAGGCATTGAAAATCTGGAGCGTCTCTTCGGAGGCTCTGCCATCGACAGCAGCATCTACGACAAGGTTTTTGAGGGCGATGTTGACTGCGAAAGTCTGGAGGGCATCTATCAGAAGTTCAATCTCGATCACCCGGAGGGCTACCGTGGCAGATCTCTTTCTGTTTCCGATATCGTGGAAATCATCACGCCGCCGAAGATCGTCGGAGTCATCGAAACGAACCTCGGCAGCCATTCCTACACCGATCTCGCTGATTACAACAGCGCCCAGGACAATTACCGTGAGATGGATGTTGACTTTACCGCGCACGATTATGTCGGGCTGGACAAGTACCTCTTTGAACCCGGTTTCTATTTCTGTGACAGCATCGGATTTCAGAAGGTTGAATTTGATCCCCAGCTTGCGCAGGAAACCGAAAAGCACGGCACGATCAAGGTGGTTCTTTTGGAGCCCGGAAAGCTCGCAAGAGTAGCGGAAATCGACAGCTCCCTTGAAGGCCTGCAGCACACCGTAGGGGGCATGATTGAGGCCTACTATCCCTTCGAAGAAGAGGTCTGTATCGTCTGCAACGATGAAGGCAAAATCAACGGCATGGAGCTTAACCGTGCGATCCGGGAAGAAGACACGATTGTCGATCTGAGCTACAAGGAAATGGCGGCACGGTTCCGTGAGGCAGAAAGCCACGGTGAGCATCTGGAGGGCTGTGTTGTTTTCACGCAGGACAGCTTCAAAAAGGAATACTCGCTGGAAAGCAGAACCTACAAGATCAGCAGCGACAACAAGGCTTATCAGTCCACGATGCGCGGCTATTCGATCTTTGCTTCTTCTCTGGACGGCTCAGATCGCGGCGTCCGTCTGGATGCGTATATGGCTGATGAGCACGGCGGCAAGGACGGTTGGAAGGTGGAACGCTGCTACATGTATGAACGCGGAAAAGAGATCCTCGACATCATTGCGGGGCCGTGCTTCATCTGCGATTGCAGCGGTGAAGACTTCGGAAGTCTGTCTGATGAACAGCTCAGGAAGTACGCCGAGAAGTTCCGCTACCCGGAACAGTTCGTCCGTATCAACGAGGAGATTCACGCAATTCCCTACAAGCCCACGAGTGAGCGTGAGCGATAAACTTGCTCTTTCAGCGCAGACCAACTGAACCGGAACGGTTCAAAAAGCAAGATGCGATAGCATCTTCATCAAGGGAAAGGACTGAGTGGAGCAATTCTCGCAAGCAACGCCTCTGCTACAGCAGAGACCACTTGTTAAGGGCTATCGCCCCTAAAACCCTATCAAATACAATTCAGAAAGGTTGATTTCATGAGAAAGCGAAATTGCAGAGTGGTTGTCTATTTCACCAAAGACGAGCTGGAAGCACTCACGAAGAAAGTCCGCAAAAGCGGCCTGTCCCGTGAGGCATTTCTTCGCCGTATGGCAAATGATGTTCAGATCAAGGAAGGCCCCGACGCCGATGTGGGCAGGCTCATTATGGAGATGCGCCGCGTCGGAGCCAATGTGAATCAGACGCTCAAGAACATGAACGCTTCCGGTGTTCTGGATATGCCGAAGTTCCGTCAGAACATGGATGACCTCCGCACTGCGACAAAGCTCATTATTGATACCTACGCACCCGAAGAAATCTAATGGCAGTCACTTCGATATGGCCGATCAAAGGCCGGGTAGATATCGTAATCAACTACGCGATGAATCCGGAAAAGACAACCGAGAAAAGCAGTGCGGAGGTTGCGGCGCTTCATCAGATTGATGGTGTCATTCAGTATGCTGCCAATGAAATGAAAACGGAAACCCGTTCCTATGTCACCTGCCTGAACTGCACAAGTGAGGAAACTGCTGCGGCTGAGTTCATGGAAACAAAGCGGCTCAACGGTAAGCTTGGAGGCCGACAATGCTTTCATGGATACCAGTCTTTTAAGCCCGGTGAAGTGGATGCGGCGACTGCACATGAAATTGGAAAACAACTTGCGGAGAAAGTATGGGGAGATCAATTTGAAGTGATTGTGGCTACTCACTGTAACACAGGTGTGTACCACAATCACTTTGTACTAAACTCCGTTTCTTTTGTTGATGGGCATCATTACCACAACACAAAGGAAGAGTACGAATATATGCGAGCTGTTTCCGACTGGCTCTGCAAAAAGTATCGTCTATCGGTCATTGAGAACCCGGAGGGCAAAAAGAAAAACCATGCGCTGTATGTCGCGGAGAAAAACGGTCAGCCCTCTTTCCCGAAGCTCATCCGTGCAGATATAGATAACGCCATTCTCGCAACGAATACGAGAGCGGCGTTTTTTGATTATCTGGAGGATATGGGCTATCAACTGCGGCTTTATAAGAAGAACGGAGACTGGCGCGAACAGCCCAGCCTCCGCCCTCCGGGAGCGCAGAAGTTTTTCCGTTTCAACACGCTCGGTGCGGATTACAGCCTCGAAGAACTGGAGCTTCGCATCCGGCGAAAGATCACAAAGGGAGAACCGTTTCCGGAGGCAGACCGGGAGATCGTCCGTCAGCATCGGGCGAAATCGCAGCCGCCATATCGAAAGCATGAAACCGGGCTTTCCGGTCTCTATGTGCGGTATCGCTTTGAACTTGGCATCATCTACAAGTATCCGGCTTCGGTGAAGCGGGTGTCGCAGTTTTTGCGCGAGGATATTGTGAAGATGGAAAAGCTGGATGCGGAAACGCTGCTTCTCGGCAAAGCGCAGATAACCACAATGGAAGATCTGTTACGGTACAAGCGGGAGCTTCAATCCAAATTGGATGCAGCAGAACAGCAGCGGAAAGACTTGCGAAATCTGGAACGCAGCTACGCAAGAAAGCACGATCCCGAACAAGCGGAGCAATGCAGCGCAGAGGTCGCAGAGCTTACCAAAGAAATTAAAAAGCTGCGAAAGGACATTGACCTATGCGACGATATCGCTCTCCGTTCCGCGCAGACTCGTGAGGAGCTGGAGTGGATCATCGAACAGCAAGAACAAAACCGTGAGGCCGAACCTAATGTGCAAAGGGACGAAAAAGCAGACCGCCAAAGATGACGGTCTGCGTAAGTGGTGGGGATTATATCAGATTGCTCGGTATCAGCAGATTCTCCCGGTCAATCGGAAACGGCTGCGGGAACATGCAGATCACACCGCCGTGGCCTTTTTCCAATGTGGTCTTTTCGATTACACTGAATTTCTTAACTTCCTTTTTGTCGGGGTTTGCACTCTTCTTGATTTCCAGTGGATGAATCTTTCCGTTTTCCTCCACGAATACGTCGATCTCCTTTGCGTTCGCATCCCGATAGAAGGTCAGCAGCGCAGTATCGCGGGCATAGGCGTAATTTTTGACCAGCTCCATGACCACATAGTTTTCATATAGGTGGCCGCTGGCAGCGCCATCCCGCAGGGATTCCATGGTCAGCCATCTGGTTAGGAAAGCGCAAAGACCGGTATCACAGAAATACAGCTTTGGCGTTTTCACAAGGCGTTGAAGCTCGTTATTGGAGTACGGTTCGAGCAAATAAACAACATCCATGTCCTGCAAAATTCCGAGCCACTTTTTTGCCGTGACCTCGGAAACGCCGGCAGCCTCGCCCAGCGTCTTGTAGTTCACAAGATTGCCGACGAGCGCGGCGCAGGCGCGAATAAACCGCTTGAAGCCCTGCACATCCTGAATGCCTTCATCATTCACCGCGTCGGCGATCAGATAATTGTCGATATAGGACTGGTAATAGACCTGTGCCTGCTCTGCGGTGGAGCTCTGCACGTCAACGTAGCCGCCCCTCCAAATGTGGTCGAATACGGCGTTTACGTCATTGTCCGGCAGCAGCGCTTTCCTTTGCATGAGGCAGTCCATGGAGAAGTCCAATGGGGCAGGATCAAGCACACCGGCTTTTTCGCGTTGAGAAAGGCCATAGAGATGCAGAATGCCGAGACGACCTGCCAAGCTCTCCTGTGATTTCTCCATGATCTTTTTTCGCTGAGAACCGGTCAGCCAGAACAATCCTCTTTCCTCGCTCTCATCGCAGAGGATTTTGATGGTTTCGAGAAGCTCCGGTGCTTTCTGTATTTCATCGATCAGGATCGGCGGCTTATAGGTCTGGAAAAACAGCCGGGGATCGCTCCGCGCAAGTTCACGCAGATAGTCATTGTCCATCGTGACAATGGTTCGTTGCTGCTCCTTGGCAAGCTGCTTGAGCATGGTGGATTTACCGACCTGCCTTGCTCCGATCACCAAAACAGCCTTGAATTGCTTGTTGATTTCAAGGAACTTCCGTTCCAACTCGCGCTCAATGTAGTCCATAGCAGCCTCCAAATTAACGGTAATCCAAAGTACAATATGATTATACCATAAGTTTATGCAATGTCAACAGGAGTTATTCAATCGCAAATCAATTTCACAAACATCTAAGTCGAAAGGAGAATGAACCTAATGAGTTATTCAGGGGATGCGGCGGAACAGGTCGTGAGAATGACTTTGGAAGGCACTGAGGTGGCGGCAAAGATCACCGGTGCCGGAGCAAAGGAAGTTGCGAAGCTGCTCTATGCCGTACTGAGAGATCAAACGAAAACCAAAGGCAAGACACGACTTGCCAATATGCTCCGAACCGGCAAGGAACTGAAAGTGTTTGCCGTGAAGGATGAAGACCTTGCCAAGTTCTGTACGCAGGCAAAGCAGTACGGCGTTCTGTACTGTGTGCTGAAAGACCGGGATGCCAAGGACGGCATCACCGATGTGATGGTTCGTGCCGAGGATGCAAGCAAGATCAATCGTATCTTTGAACGCTTCCATCTTACCACGATGGATATGGCTTCTGTCCGCAGTGAGATTGAACGGGCAAAGAAGTCCCGCGGCGAAGAGCTTCCGGAGCCGGAGCGCCCCGGCCCGAAAAAGAGCAAGGAAGA
>CALCRH010000165.1 GCA_937894515.1 uncultured Clostridia bacterium
GATCTGGAGAAGACCGAATGGAGCAAACCCTTGGTGGAACTGCTTGGCCTGCCGATTTCCGCCATGCCGGAAATGTGCGATAACAACCACGTTTTCGGTTATACCAAGCCGGAATGTTTCCTGGGGGCTCGCATCCCCATTGCCGGCAGCAGTTCCGATTCCTCCGCAAGTATCATTGGCGGCGGATGTGCCGGAGAGGGCCTTTTGAAAACTGCCTATGGTACCGGTAGTTTTATGACTTTACAAACCGGAAATCGTATTATCCATTCTCATAACGGTTTGATAGCTGATTGTATGTGGCGATTTAGCGGAGAGCCGGCCTATCGCCTGCGGGGCGCTTGCTACGTAGCAGGTGCTGCCGTGGAATGGCTGAAAGATGGCTTGGGTATCATTGATGATCCCAGGGACACGGAGGCCATGGCTCTATCTGTACCCAACTGCGGGGGCGTCTATTTTGTGCCGGCTTTTGCGGGTCTTGCTACACCGTTTTGGGATCAATATGCGCGCGGAACGCTGATTGGACTTACCGGTGGTACTACCAGAGAGCACATCGTGCGTGCTGTGTTGGAATCCATGGCATTCCAAGTGGCCCATTGCTATAATGCCATGAAAGATGAACTGGGCAAAGAAAGCCCGGTCATGCGAGCCGATGGCGGTATCGTAGAAAATAGTTTCGTTATGCAATTCCAAGCAGATATGCTGGGGATTCCGGTGGAAGTACCCAGTGAAAAGGAAACGGCAGCTTTCGGCGCCGCCTGCCTGAGTGGTTTGACCATGGGCGCGTTACCGAATTTGGAGAGCGTAAGAAAATACGTCAAACTAAAATGTGTTTATGAGCCGAGAATGTCTGCTGACGAACGAGATGAACGAATGAGGCGTTGGTTGGATGCGGCCGAGCGCAGTTTACATTGGTGTGAGGAATGAGTCCACACGGTCAAATGATGCTATACTTGTAGTTTGAAAGAGTGTTGTTATGGTAAAAGGAATTGTATTTGATTTTGATCATACGCTGTATGACCGCAATGCAACGTATGTGAATATGTTGGATGACTTTATGTTATATTTTCAAAAAAACCTGCGGCCGGAGATATCTTCGGATGAGGTATTGAAAATTATTCAGAAATGTGATCGTACCGGTGTATACCGGGCCGGCCATTGGGAGGCGATTTATCAGGATACCTTGGAAAGCGGTATTTTCCTTTCACCGCCTACCTACGAAGACTATTGCAATGGCTTTATTGAGAAACGGTTTCCTGCGGCTATGGTGGCATACAATGATACGATTCCCACAATGGATGCCCTGCGTGCCTCGGGCTATAAAGTGGGCGTTTTGACTAACGGTCCCTCAGACTATCAATGGTATAAGGCAAGCCTTCTCCATTTGCAGGAACACACGGACACCATATTGGTCGGCGATGATCTGCCGCATCCAAAGCCCCATGCCTCAGCCTTTCATCGGGTCTGTGAATTATTGGGCTGTGCCCCGGAAGACACTCTTTACGTGGGCGACAATCCCGTCAATGATATAGACGGTGCCCGGAATGCCGGATTGATCCCCGTCTGGTTCCGTTCCGTGGGTACGTGGGTCGACGGTGTTTCTCCCGCTCCCTATCAAATTGATGCCTTAGGTGAGATTCCCACGCTGGTCCGTAAAATCAACGGAAAGGACTAAAGGATTTTCCTCATAAAAGAAAGCAGCAGAACTACCCGTTTCGGGACAGCTCTGCTGCTTTTTGTATATCAGTCTGCCAGAATAAGGTTAACGCCCTTACTTTGCATTTGTGAAACCATGGCAGGATCTATTCCGCTGTCGGTCACGATATAGTCAATATCCTTTAGTTGACACACCGAAGAACCCACGGAAACGCTGAATTTGGAATGGTCTGCCACGACGATGGTAGTTTTGGACCGGGAGAGGATGGTCCTTTTCAAAATGGCATTTTCGGTGCTCCATTCGTGGATACTCCCGTAGGGACTGATGCCGTCAGCCGCCAGAACATAATAATCAAAGGTCGGGAAATAAGACAAGCTCTCTACGGCCAGAAGTCCCGTAGCAAAAAGCATATTGGGACGGATATTTCCGCCGATACAATAGGTTTCAATATTAGGGCACATTCCCAATAAGGAAGCATTTCGCAAAGCCCCGGTCACCACGGTCAAACCGCTTCGCTGTGTCAGAAGCTTGGCTATCTCATAAACGGTGGTGCCGCTGTCCAGAAAAATCGTACAGTTATCGGGGATGAGACTGACTACCTTTCGGGCAATGGCGTGTTTCTCCGTGGCAGAGGCCACTTCGCGAATATTCCATTCCGGTACGATCTCCATCAGATATCCTTCTTTTTTGGAATCAATCAGTTCGGCCCCTCCGTAAAAGCGGCGGATCGTACCCTCTCTTTCCAAAATATCCAGATCCCGCCGGATAGTTGGCATAGAGATCTGAAAGCGCTGACAAAGGTCTGCACAGTCCACCTTTTTTTCCGTCATCAATATCCGCCGCAGCGCCGCGATTCGATTTTGCCCCATATTTGTTCCTCCTTTTACCAGTCGCAGTTTTCGATGAGTATAGTTTAGCATACAGATATGCAATGTCAACAAAAACGCTCAAAAAAATGAAGCATCAATCATAAAACGCGCAAGTTTTGCAAAACAACACATAAACTATTGACCTGTTTTTGATGGTTTATTAAAATAATACTAAATTTAGAGTGGCTGTGCACGTATTTATCGGCTATTGTGCATAAACGATAGAACGAATGCTTCAAAACGCTCAAAAACTGAGCGATGTTTCCCGTACCTAAATGAGAGAGAACTCATTTTCGTAATAAATCAATCATAAAGCAGGAGGAATTTGAAATGAAGACCATTGCGGTTTTGGGCGGCGGTAACGGTGCCCACACCATGGCAGGCGATCTGGCTCTGCGTGGATACGATGTTCGTATGTATGAAGATTCTGCATTTATCGGCAAGCTGAGTGTTCTGCGCGATACGCTGACGATTCATTGCACCGGCGAAGTCAAGGGCGACGGAAAGATCTCCATGCTCACCGATGACATTGCAAAGGCCATCGATGGTGTGGATTATATCGCTGTTGTGACTCCTTCCACTGCTCACGTGGCCGTGGCAAAGAAACTGAAGGGCAAAGTCAAAAAGGATCAAGTTATTCTGATTTATCCCGGCGGATTCGGCGCTCTGGAATTTAAGCAGGTGCTGGGCGATGAGTGCCCCGTCATCGTGGAGACCAACAATCTGCCCTACGACACCCGCCTGAATGGCCCGGCCTCTATTTTCTGCTCCGGCAAGAGCCCTGTCAGCATTGCCATTTTCCCCGCGGATGCTGACCGCAGCTTCCTGGACGATGTCAATGACATCAGCCCCTTTGACCGCATTTATGAGGACGTTCTGGAGAGCGATCTGTCTCTGGTCAATCCCTCCGTCCACTCCGGTCCCTGCCTGATCAACTTCGGCGCCATCGAGCAGCAGGATCTGCGCGGCAAGTTCTGCATGTATGAGCACTTCACCTTCGGTGCTGCCAAGATCGACTGGGCTATCGATGCCGAGCGCAAGGCAGTGGGTGCTGCTCTGGGCTATAAGCTGACTCCGCTGGAAGACTTCTGCGAGCCCAAAGACGGCGTGCTGAAATGGCAGGATATCTATCAGAAGATGCACGGCGCTCCCGAACTGACCCCCATTATCGGGCCTGACTCCATTTGGAACCGTTATCTGACCGAGGACTGCCCCAATGGTTTGGTCCCCTGGAGCGAGCTGGGCAAGCTGTGCGGCGTTCCCACTCCTGTAATGGATGGCGTGATCAGTGTGTATTCTGTGGCTCACGAGCGCGATTGGCGCGGTGAAGGTATCAAGCTGGATCGCATGGGCCTGGAAGGTATGGATCCTAAGCAGATCCGCAGTTACTTGAAGACCGGCAAGAAGTAATTGTAATACAATATATAATCTGAATAATTACTTTTTTAGAGCCAAACTGTACAGCCTCTTCTTTAGTGTTTAGGAAAATATCAATAACGCGACCAGTATGAATTGCCTTAGTGCCTCCTAAATCTTCAAAAGATATTATTGTGAAATAGTTTTGAGGCTTAATAAGACCGTCTCCATCATCCCAAAAGACTATAGCTGTCTTTCCTAACCATTCCTTTTTGCCAGCTGCAACGCCTACCCTCGGAACTGTCTCTGTGTAGGTAAGATTCCCTGTTGGCGAATAAGCCGTTGCTATGCAATTAACTATTTCATTAGCTTTAACCTTTACAGGATTAAAAAGTAATATCATCAGTGCAATTAAAATAATTCGTTTCATGTTCCCCTTAACTCCCTTGTTTGATATA
>CALCRH010000166.1 GCA_937894515.1 uncultured Clostridia bacterium
AATTATTTCAGCAAATATCTTTTGCTATCGCCTCTGCCGACAACTTTGATCAGTCCGAGATCGCGCATCTGTTTTGCAACGGTGAATGTGCGTGTCTTTTTCAGTCCGAGCAGGTCGCTGATTTCTTTTTCGGTGATTTGTCCGTTTGCCTTGATAAAGTCAAGCACCTTTTGCATCTGCGGAGTTACTGCCGCAGTATTTTCCGGTTCTGCCGCAGGGACGGCATTCATATTCGGCAAAACGATTTTGAAGGTGTTGGATGTCACTTCAATTTGCGGTTGCTCCGAGCAAGCGGTATACAAATTGAATATTCTGCGGATGCCGGTGCCGTAGCTTTCGATCAGGCGCAGGCGATGGAATACTTCGGCAAGATTTTTGTTTCTCGGCTGAGAAATACCGGAACGAATATCGTCGGGGGAAAGCCCGGGCAAAAGACCGCCAAGCGAGATGAATTCCATCATACGGTCGGTTACATTGATTATGATACTGCCGCTGAAGCTGTAATCTCGGTGAACGATAGCGTTCAGCAGTGCCTCACGGATCGCTTCTTCGGGGTAATCCTGCTTATCCGTTCTCACTACGCCTTTAATAACCGAACTTGTTTTGTTGCAAAGCGCCAGATAATTTACGGCATCTTCAAACTGCTTGAAGATAGAACCGCTGAATTCTTTACTGTCACGGAACACGGTGCGGGCATCGTCGCTGAATACGGCGATTTTGGTCGTGTGGGCACACTGATCGGAAAGGAGCAGGGCAAGGTTTGTGTAAATATCATCGTTCTTCTGCGTCATGCCGAGCGCACGGTATTTCTCGGTGCCAAACTCCACGCCGTAACGCTTGAAAGCAATTTCGGCGGCGTTGAAAGTTAAATCTTGTTCAAGAGAGCGTATTTCCTCAAAGGTATCGCCGTCGCTGTCTTTTATCATCTGACGAATTTGTTCGGGAGAGGCGGAAACGCTGGAAGTGCCTTGACGAACATATACGCCGCTCGGCTTCAATCCTTTTCCTTTGAGATAGTACGGTTTGTTACTGCCTTCGCTCACGGTAATACGGACTACCTTGTTTTCCTGCACGGTAAAGCGCACGAACATCGTGACATCCGGCATGATAGCGTCACGGATGCCATTGGTAATGCGGGTGTATTCGTTATCTACATCGGTCAGACCGACGGCGTTTCCGTCATTATCTATTCCGACATACACAATGCCTCCGTCCGTATTGGCAAAGGCAATGACCTCTTTATAAATTTCTTCGGTAAACCCGGATTTGAATTCAATATTCTCGGTCTCAAAATTCATCGGAACGCCTCCTTACAGTTGTTCTTACTATACTACATATTAAATTATACTCAAAAAAATCGTTTTGTCAACGGCGAGAGCGAATTTTCAGCGAATATTCGCTTTTTTCGTTTTCCATAAAGAAAAAGCGGAGCCGAAGCCCCACTTTGATTGTATTATGCAGTTGATTCGATGAAAAGCATTATTGCAAGACGGAAACCGTACTTGAATGCTTCGACTTCGGCATAGGAGTGCATTTCACCATTAGTATTTGCAATATGGTATAAAAACAGGAAAGCACCTATCGCATTGATAGATGCTTTCCTTGATGGGCACATCAGTCGAAATCGTACGGATTGCTATAGCACATCCAGTCCAGCGGGTATAAAACACCGCATTCTTCTTCCAACTTAACTTGAGCTTTTAATTGCCGTTTCGCTTCCTGCTTATGGGATACTTTTTTTGTTTGTTTCTCGTTTGCAAGTCTGGCATGGTAAGCCTTGTTGTTGGGATTGTGCTGATTAGCATAATCATCGAGTTGCTTTTGAGTATGTGTCTTTGATGATACACCGTTTTTATTTGCCATAAAGCTTTCTCCTTTCTCCTTGACTTCACTTCCTATGGAATAGACCGTCATTAGCGAAATAAGCAACATTAGTATTCCCGGCAATATGGTGTTGTTCAGATAAACAGCATAATTAAGCGATGGATTGAATGTTGCGTGTGAATCTATGACAATAGGCTGCAAGAGGCCCATAACCTGTCGCTCTGTTGCACCTTTCGACAACAGTTTCGTTTGCATGGCAGACGCAGCCGCCAATTCAACCATCCGACGCATATCTTTGTATATAAGAGCTCCGGAAACAAGAATCGAATAACTGATGTAATAAGTTAATTCAGGGCGACGCATGGACTGTAAGTCCTCGGAAAAATGATGGGGAATATAAAGAAAAGCATAAATCTTTCCACGCTGCATTGCCTCACGCGCATCAGAATAGCTTTTGTAAACCTCGGTTACTCCACATTGGTCCATTGCATCCAACGTGCGAATAATTCGGCGAGAAGTTGTGGATTCGTCCAAATCCACAACGCCAACGGGCAAGTCATGAGGAATGCCCTCGGACATGAGCGAGGTAAAGAAAAACACGCAGAAAATTGGCGCAACAAGAATACAGTAAAAATAGATAGGACGAGAAGCCATGCGATGAAGTTCTCGCATAAATACATCTCGAAAACATCTGATAGAATTGTAAGGTTTGCGCATAGTTCTCCGTCTCGAAGATTGCGTTAATCACGATTAAGCACCACCGACATTCCTGGGCGCAGATTCTCAACAGGCTCTACCGGCCGAGCTTTGACCTCAAATGTTTTCAAGTCAAACTGTCCCGTAGATTTTGTCGCCTTCCATGCCGCATAGCTGCCTTGGTCTTTTAGATAATAAACCTTCAACAAAATTTCTTTGTTTCCGAGCGCAGGAATAAATCCCTTGACTTCATTATTCAATTGAAGGTCCTTCAATAAATCTTCGCGGACATTGAACGTAACCCACAAATCGTCCATCATAGAAACATTCATAATAGGAGAACCTGTACCGACCAATTCTCCGACTTGTGGCAAAATCTCACTGATTTCTCCATCATGAGTAGCAAGAAGGACAGCCTCTTTCAAATAACTATTAACCTCACTGACGGATCCTTTTGCACGTTCAACCGAGGCAGCAGCAGCTTCCTTATCTTCCTTCTGCGCACCATTTACAGCCATACGATATTGAGACTCAGCAGCTTTTTCCGTAGCGATTGCTGCATCACGCTGAGCCGTGACTTCATCTAACTTTTGTGCAGCCACGACACCTTCATCATAGAGATTCTTTATTCGCTCGTATGTTTT
>CALCRH010000167.1 GCA_937894515.1 uncultured Clostridia bacterium
TTTGGCAGCAAAAGATAAACAAATGCGGAATCTTGCAGATTCACCAACTTTATTCAGGGAACAAAAGGAATCAAGCACTGATTATGTTGTTCTTCCGATTTCCTCCGTTTCTATCCGTTCAAATCTCGACCCGCTCTTCGACATTCCTATTGACCCTGCCGTTTATCCTCTTTCTAATCTCCATCATGTATCCTACGCTCGCACCCATAAGCAGACTGTAGTTCATCTTGGAGAAATTGGTGGTATAATTTGTGATCTCCGCACTGCATATCCTGATTTGTACGAAGAAATTTTAAGTGCTCGCAGAACCTTCAGCGCTGAAATCGATAAGCAAAATAAATGAGCAGGACATCCTAAGATGCCCCGCTCTTTTTTTATCTCAGAATCAATCCCTCACAGAAGGCCAGCAGGATCCGCAGCCGTTTCTCATCCAGCTGCTCTATGATTTGTAATATTCGTTTCTTCATTTGTAATGCTTTGTGCCTTTCTCCCGCCTCCGCCCGGTGGTAGCATATGGTTGATTCCTTGTCGATATGAATGTAACATCCCCGCTGTACGAAGAAAGGAACACCCGCCATGATATGCAGATTTTGCAAACAGGACGGCATCCCCGATCGCGCCCCATACTGCTGCTGGTGCGGCAAAAAGCTTCTCCGTGATAAACAGGAGATCAAGATCCCGGAGCCAAAGCAGCTTCCCTCCGGTTCCTGGCGTATTCAGCTCCGCCGCAAGGATCAGCCCGCTATTTCGATCACGGAGCCCAGCGCAGAGCTCTGCCGCACAAAGGCCCGTGCCATTGTCATCGGCATTATCCAGGCAGAAAAGAAGTCTCCCAAACTGTCTCTCGGTTCCTGCGTGGATGCCTATATCAGTGCCAGGTCAAACACTCTGTCCCCGTCAACGATCCGCGGCTACCGCACCATCCGCGATACCCGCTTCTCGGATTATATGTCCCGCTCCGTTGCTGCCATCCCATACCAGCGCATGATCAATGAGGAAGCAGCTATCTGTTCCGCCAAAACTCTGAAGAGTGCCTGGTCTCTGGTTTCCACCTCTCTTCGTGCAGCCGGTGCGGAAGTTCCGGACGTAACGCTGCCCCGCGTCCCCAGAGCAGAGCGCCCCTGGCTCTCTCCCGAACAGATCCCGCTCTTTCTTTCCGCTGCGCAGGATCGTGCCGGTGAGCTTCCCGCCCTTCTGGCGCTGCATTCCCTCCGCCGCTCAGAGCTGGCCGCCCTCACCTGGGAGCAGATAGATCTGTCTGCCGGCACAATCACGGTCTCCGGTGCTCTTCTCCGGAATGAGGATAACGATATCGTCCGCAGCGCAAATAATAAAACCTCAGTTTCCGCCCGCACCATTCCCATTCTGATCCCACGCCTTCGTGATCTTCTGGAAGCCGTTCCCGCTGATCAGCGTACTGGCACAGTATATCCCAGGGCCCTGAATACCAGCTATGCCTCCATCAACGCCATCTGCGATTCCGCCGGGCTTCCCTCCGTTGGTGTCCATGGCCTGCGTCACACGTTCGCCTCTCTCTGCTACCATCTCAAGATGAACGAAATGGAAGTCATGCGTCTCGGCGGCTGGGCAGACTTCAACACCGTCCACCGCATTTACACCCACCTTTCCGATCGGGACGCTGCCCGCGGCACAAAGAAACTCTCCACCTACTTCAATAAAATGCACACGAAAATGAACACGAATCCGTAAACCAATTGATATTACAGCACATTTGCCATTCTCTTTTCGGGTTCGATTCCCGTCACCGGTACCATTTTAAAAAGCCTTGAAATCTGCAAAAAAGCAGCGTTTTCAAGGCTTTTTTCATACTTTTTCGCCCCATTCGTGTTATTGTTCCACCCATGTATTATGCGTTTGAGTGCGTATAAATGCGTTCAGAATGCACACGAAATTGCACACAAAGCAAAGCCGGGAGCTATTGCCCCCGGCCCGCTTTATTTTCGCAGCCCTTTGATGAAGTTATACGCGATCCGCAGCTGCTTCGGTGACAGCTCGTCCAGAAGATTTTCGATTTCCTCTCTCATCTTTTCCCCTCACATCGCCAGCATGGTTTTGATCCAGGTTACTCTTTCGATATACTCCTTGTGCTCATGCTCCCATGTATCCAGCATTTCCTGCGGCGGCGTATACACGGCTCTCAGTGTCTTTACCTTTTCCACGATGTCCTCATGCACTACGCCGGCGTGTTTCATTTCATCATTGGCCATTTCCCGGTATCTGGAAGCCATCGTGTCTCCCTCCGCTTTTCGCATCAGGTATTCCTCCGCATAGCACTTGCTGTCTTCCAGCTCCTCCTCCATGCGCTCGATCAGCTTCTTGATAGCCTTCATTTTTCCACCCTCACCACCACGTTATTGACAGTGCCGGCCACGTCCAGGCCAACCGTCAGCACCGTGGCATTGCACGGGCAGTTTTTCTTTATGATCCACGGAATCGTGAGATTGACTATCGGATCCGAAGAGCCCGGTGTTTCTGTTGCACGCGCTCCCGGAATTGGCACGCCGTCTGCGTACAGCTGTGCGGTCATTGCTCCGGTACCGGCGACAGCAGCTGATATCACGACATCTACCATGTAGTACCCGCACCCGTAGAGTGCTACGCTGTTACCGACAAGTCTTACGTCCTTGCCGCACCCATGAACAGCTACGCCCAGAGGCACTATCCCGCCAGCCGCTACTTCTGATTCTGTCGTATTGCTCGTCAACAGTAAGCTCATAGCGTCACCTCAGAATCCGCCGTTGCAATTGCACCCGCAGAACGGATTGCCGCCGGAAGTGTAGGTCGTAGCCATCGGGTATCTTACGATGCCGCACAGCTTTGCATCCATCTCCAGGCTGGCCACTTTCTGCTGCAGTGCTTCGATTTTGTTCTGCTGGATCAGCGCACGGGTCTTCTCGCCTTCCTCATGGATCGCCATGTTGGTTGCGCACAGCTTGTCACTCAGGCTGCGGCCCTCCGTCACGATGGCACCGCCCAGGTTGCTCTGTACGCCGTTGATGCTGTTATTGAGCGCGAAGGTAGCGTCCGCAATACCATTTCCCAGCCTGTCCATCTTGTTGTCCAGATTCTGGAAGCGCTGGCCGAACAGAATCTCCTGCTGGCTTGCAGCCGAAGCAAACTGTCCATAGTCGCCGCGGTTGAAGCCGCCGTTCAGCAGTACGATAAACAGGATCACCCAGATCCAGCTTCCGCCGCCGAATCCCGCGCCGCCGTTGGTCACGGCAGCAATGTCGCTCAATGTCATGTTGTCCATATTCTTTCCTCCATTCAAAAAATATATATAACCTCCGGATGGTTATTTCATCAGTCTCTGCACCGCCGCAGGATCTATGCCGTACTCCCGCATGATCTGCTCCGGTGTTTTGTTTTTGTTTTCTTCGTAAAACTGACGGAACCTCGGTTCCCGCTCCATCAGCATGTTAAACGCCGCCTGCGGGTTTCCTCGCATGGCCATTACCGTCTGCAGCAGATTATTCTGTCCGCGCAGGCTCTGCAGGATTGGATTCATTCAGCAGCATCTCCAGTCTTTTAATTCTCTCTTCAAGATCTTCCGCTTTCGGCGGATTGTACGGCGTGATGGAAAACGCCTTAACTGTCGCCTTGTATCCGGCACCGTCTGTTTGCACCAGCCACACAAGAGGCGCTGTTTCGTCCAGCAGCAGTGCGCTGCTTTCCGGTGCCATCTGGTATGCTCTCGCTCCGTTTTCTCCGCTCACCTGTACGATCTGCTGCCTCTGCGGCATTCCGTAATATGGATACATCGTGCATCCCTCCTTGATTATCATTGTATAAAAAAATCAGACAGCTACCCTGTCAGATAACTGTCTGATTCTTTTCACTTTTCTCTCACATTCTTGTCAATGTGAGTCCAGGTAGTCTTCTACCTCGGAAGCCTTCCGTGGCGGCAGCAGTACGGAGTATTTCTGCACCGCATCATATTTTTTCTTTAATCGTGCCACGATTCTGGATACTGTGCTTGGAGACATGCCAAATTCCATAGCCTGCTTTGTGATCGTCCAGCCTGCCACCCTCGTCCGCAGGATCATCTCCTCTTCCTTGGTCAGCATGGCCAGTGCTACAAATTCCTCAACGATCACTTTATTCCACGGTACTTCCTTCATAAGCTCACCTCAAAGCTTTCCGGTGCGGAGGTAGCGCTGCACTGCGCTCTCTCCGGATCTCGCGCCAGTACTTTTTGTACTACGGTTTTTACTGTACGCCGGCATTCTCTGATTGTCAATTGCAGTTTTGTAGATGTCTGAAAGCTTTGTGCTGCTCTTCCCGCTGGGTGCGCTGAACAGTGCCCTCAGCATCTCCGCGCCGCTCGATGTGCTTCCGGAAGATTTCCCGCCTTTGGCTGCTCCGGTGATTCCCTGCAGGCTCCGCAGCGTTGCGCTTCCGGAAGATCTTCCGCCGCCTCCGCGTCTGCGTCTTCTTCCTCCGTTTCCGCCTCCGCCGTTTCCGGATCCGCCTTCTTCCACATACACACCTTCACCTCCGTGCCACGGAGTGCTTCCCAGCGTGCTCTCGCCGTAGCCGGCAGCCAGGAACAGTGCGTCCTTCTGTGCGGCCGTAACATCCATGGAGTCGATCAGGCCCACCATCTTCTGCTTTTTGGATCCGGAAATGCTGTTTCCGTTTTCGTCCTTGTCCGCATAGATGTACTGGCTGGCGAAGTAGTACTGGTAGTAGTCATCGAAGGAAAGCTCCGCCGTCTGGTTCAGCTCCAGTGCCTTGTAGTAGACATCCTTGTTGTAGGTCTGCAGCGCATACTCCGCGCCGAAGGTGATGCGGTTCACCTCGCGGTACAGCTCCTCCTTCATCTTTGTGGTAGCCTTCTCCGCATCGATGTAGTACTGTTCTCCGCTCTGCTTGGCGTTGTAGCTTTCCATCCATGCCTGCACCGCGTCCTTGCTGGAGTAGTCCAGTTCCGGATATGCCTGCAGGAATTGATCGGCCACCTGGCGGTACCTGTCTGCATTTGCCATGATGTCTACCTGCTGCTCGTTTAGGATGCCCCGCAGCTCTCTTGTCAGCTCGGTTTTCTCCTTGTTTGTCAGCTCCGGATCGTTTTCGATCTCGCGGATCTGCGAATAAATGTCGCTGATTGCGCTTCCCGCATGGCTCATATACTGGCTGGCCACCGTTCCGGAAACGCTGCCTTCATTCTTTGCATAGGTCAGTTCGTCCGACATATCGTAGTACTCGCCGCTGATTTTGTTGTTTGATACGGTGTCGATCGTGAACCGGCTCAGGAAGGCATTGCTCAGTGGCACCGCAATCTCCACGTCCTTTGTCACCGGAATGTATACTCCGCGCTCCGCTTTCGGAGTCAGATACGGCAGGATCACGTCACCCAGCACGCCGGAGTACTGGTCGATCAGGTAGCTGATTTTCTTCGG
>CALCRH010000168.1 GCA_937894515.1 uncultured Clostridia bacterium
CCTCAAACTTTTCTGTCATGGCGTTTACTCTCATCGCGCTTCACCTCGCTCTCTTTGGTGCGTCGGGAATGTCCAGCCATACACCTTGCCGATGTCATCACCGAGCCTGCGGGTAATCCGAACAATGTCTGCTCTCGTTGCTGTACCGTCGTAGAGTTTTTCTTTGAGCCGGTCCTTTTGAGATTCCGATACATTGTCCTTATATACCCGGTAAAGGTAGTGATTTGTCCCGTCGTGGTGAATGTCATCACAGCGAAAATCGCCGTTTTTATCTACATACCATGTGGTGTAGTCATAATTGGAATAGAGGCAGTCGCGGATGTTTCCGCTTTCGATTTCTTTATATCCCATGCGTCTGCCGTCCCACAGTCCGAGATCGGCAACAACAAGAATGGGCTGAGAAAGCTGGATGTTGAGGTTCACACGCTCATCGCCAAGATAATCCGCATTGGTTTCACACATGATTTCATAGAGTTCATCGTCCGAATAGCCGGGATATTCTTCTTCTAAGTCGGCTCGCCAGTCTTCCAGATTGAGGTTTTCGTTGCTCCATACAACGTGTCTGTCGTCCATTCCGTTCACCTCCTTCATCTGCTTCGCAAGATGGGCAAACCATTCTGCCTTCGGGGATTTCCTCACCGCAGCATACACAGTAATTGCTCATCTTGCGTCACCTCTGTCTTTCGGTTTCATAGGTTTTCCGTCCATGTCATAGTTCTTCGGATCAGCACCTGGGACATTCCAACCGAACATAGAGCCCGCTTTCATGGCTTCTTCCTGCGCTTTCGTTACGCCGAGTTTGCCGTTATACTCATCGACCAAAGCCCTTGCGTCTTCCTTACTTGCGGCGGGAATATCGGTCTTGTAGTATCCTTTCTCATTCCGCTTGATAATGATTACATCATTGCTGCCGGGAAGAATGCTGTAGCACTGTTCGGGAAGACTATCCCGGACCGGCTCATAAGTGTGGCCGTTCTGCTCCATGCGCTCTGCAAACTCGCAGATGTGATAGAGGTTATCTCCAACCTCCACATGATAGTCGTCGATATATCTGCACGTGCGGACCTGATCTTCGTTCCATGAGTAATGAATCTTGATCTTACCGCCATCGGGGATTCGGAACAGTTCCTTATAATGACTGTCGATAAATCGGATGCCCCTTTGAGCCTCACGCATGTGACCGTCCAGCCAGTCCTTGACATAGCAGTAGCAATAAAGGTTGTACTCACCCTTATTAGGATTCAAGCGCAGAAGGTAGGCGTATTTTTCGGTGTCAACGCGGACTCCGTAGTAGTCCTGCTCGGTCTGCATTTTGCTCTGCGGGGTGCTGTAGCAGTAACTTGCAAGAGACTTGCGGTTATGAAGGATGTCGCCTTCTTCACGGAGGGAATTGATGACCTCATCAAATTCTGCCTTGAACTCGTCGGTTTTCAGATCCTTACGCCAGTCGTTCCAACTGGCAAAGAATCCGTTTCCGTCTGTATCCATATCGGCTCTGAGATAACCGATCAAACCGGTCTGCCCGGAAATCTGCGAACTCTGTCGGAAGGTGTATTTGTCTTCCGCTTCAATCATCGCTCTTTTTTCATACTCGATCATCTTGCTTCACCCCTTTCTTTAGGCGGTTTCTTTTCCTGTTCGTGTATCTCTTTGGCTTTCTCCAAGCCTTTCTGCGCCCATTCGGGAAGCTTCTCCGGCTCGATCACACCGAGAACATCGGAACGGTAATAGGAAGTCTGTCTTCCGTCATAAAGGGAAATACAGTAGCATGTGCGGCCTCTGGCGTTGGCTTGAGAACCGAATCCGCCCGTACAAAGCATCAACTGGTGGGATGCGTGACGGAACTCAGGGCGAAGGGTATTTCCTTTGATAGCAATGACCTTGTTCTCGATGGAATCTTCCCACGTTACAGGAGTGCAGTCAGAAGCCGTAAGCTCCGCATTTGCGCCGACCTGTTCATTGGCTTTTTCGGTTTCTTTGATGATTTCCTCCGCTGCGGAAGCGATACGTTCACCGTACACCTGGGCAATCTCAGCGAAATCATCACTGACAAGTGCTTCCGTGTAGCGTTCAAAAACAATTACATTTTCGATATAGCAGCAGAGATACCGTTCATCCTTGGCGGCTTTCTGGTTTTCGCAAATGGCGATTTCCTTGTGTCCGACATACATGGAATTAAGAACGGTATAATCACCGATCATTCTTTTGTCGTCCATATTGTCCTCCTTATAAATCGGGCGGCACCTTTTTCACGGGTGCCGCCCTTTGAGATTATTTCTTCTTGTTCTTTACGCGAAGAATGATGAGCCCTGCAACAATGAATACCACAAGGCAGATACCGATAATCATTTTAGCGTTCATGCTTGCCTACCTCCTTTTTCTTGCGGAAGGTAAAGAAAGCCGCTACGCCTGCACCGAGGAGAGAAATACCCGCGAGAGCCGCCCAAAGAGGCATATTCGTGGTATCGCCGGTCTTCGGAACATCGGGGATCACGGGCTTGAGTTCATTGTAGAACTTGGCAACGACCGTCTTACCTTCGTGAACAGTTACCGTTACATTCTCAGGGAGAACGTACTTTTCGTTTGCCTTATTGCCAACCTCAGAGATCACATAGTTACCAATGCGGAGACCTTCGATGTGGATCTGACCGTTTTCATCGGTAACAAAGTCCTTGCTGAAAGCATTGCCGGTAATATCGGAACCCTCAACGCGGAAGGTAAAGCCCTTGAGCACACCGTCCTCAGAGGTCTTCTCAATGCGGATGTTGCCGACCTGTGCTTTGTTGATGAAGCCCTTACCGGCTTCATTCTCAACGATCACGGTCTTTCCGTTTTCCTTGATGGAGAAAGCGTAGGTTCCTTCATCCAGATAGAAGCCTTCGGGTGCCTTGGTTTCCTTTACGGTGTACTCGCCATAGGGAAGGTTATCCATCTCATACACTCCGTCAGCGAGTTCTTCCATCTTGCCGACAAGCTCGCCGTTCTGATAAACCTCGAACTCTGCGCCGGACAGATGATGATCGGGATAGTTGGCATCGACCTTGGTGAGCTGAACATTGCCGCGAATCAGCTTGTTGGTAATTTCGATTTCGACAACTGCTCCGTCCTTATCAATGTTCACTGCATACGGGGTCTCATCCATGACAAAGCCTTCGGGAGCTTCAATTTCGCGGACAATATACTCTCCGAAAGGAATATCCTTAAAGAAGAAACTGCCGTTCTCTGCGGAAACAGTCGTAAGAACAGGTTCTTTGCCATCCGTGTAGAACAGGCCGATAGTTGCACCGCCAAGGGCCTTGCCGTTCTCGTCCTTCTTCATGCCGTGAACCTCACCGTAGATGAGTTCATTGGAAATGCTCTTGCCGTCGTTTGCTTTAATATCCACAATATCAACGGTCTGTCCTGCGTACACAAAGGAAACACTGAACTTCTCGTCAGTCAGGATATAGTGCTGATCGGTGCTGATTTCTTTGAGGTAGTAATTACCGAAAGGAAGGTCGGACTTGGCTTTTGCCTTACCGTTTTCGTCAACGGAAATAATCTCAACAAGGCCGTCAGCAGGGATAACCTTGCCGTCCTTTGCGGTCAGCTCTTCACCGGCATACAGACCGAAGGTAACAGCGGACATCTCATCATTCATGCCGATACCGAACTGCTTGTTCTGTTCCATAACCTTGGTGAGAGAAATCTGAACCTTCTGACGGTCATTACAGAAGCTTGCCGCCGTTTCGGTGATCTCAATTTCCTGTCCTGCGTAAACGAGTTCAGCGGAATGAACTTCCGTATTGATTACCATACCGAAAGGTGCTTCGGTCTCGTAAATCTCATACTTGCCGAGATAAAGAGGCTTGCTTTCAGCAACACCGTCTTCGCCGGTTGTCACGGTATCAACGACTTCACCAGCGGAATAGCGGAGAGTACCGTCGAGCGTGTAAACATCTTCGGCTGCCTTGATTTCATAGGTCGCACCTGCAAGACCCTGAACTTCGTAAACAGGCTGATACATTCCGTCCGCTTCGGTTACGGTCGCAAAGACCTCACCGGACTTGGAAATCTTGATAATGCCTTTCTGTGCGTAGTTGCCGAGCTTTACTTCGACAACCTTAACGCCGCTGTCCTCAGAGGAATTGTCCTCCGTAACATCGAACTTCACGGGATCAGAGCTGAGAACATAACCGTAAGGAGCAGAGACCTCAACAAGAGAATAGCCCTTGCCGAACTCAAGCTTTTCGGGAGTAATCAGCATACCCGCGTCGTTAGTGTAGAAGGTGTCGATAGTAGTAACTTCCGGATAGGTGAAAGTCATTTCCACCTTAGTGCCATCAGGACGGTAGATCTGGAAGCCTGCGCCGGCATAAGGAATGGTCTTGCCGCTTTCCGCATCAACCTTGATGACCTTGATAAAAGATTCAAAGTTTGCGTTATTGATCAGGTAGCGATAGGTTTCGCCGTCCTTGGCAATAAACACATCAAAGTCGGGCATCAGCTCGCGGCCTTCCCAGCCAGAGACCTGATGAACGGTGTAAACGCCGTAAGGCATATCCTTACTCTGAGCAAAGCCGTTTTCATCACAGGTGAGATAGTCACGCTCGGTTTCTTTGGCTGCATCAAAGCTGCCGGAAGATTTCAGATAGATTGCGAATACTGCGCCTTCTTCCGGTGTCTCGATCTTAGTCTCGCCGTCGTCGGTGTGCTTGATGATTGCGATATTGCCTTTCTGGACCTGTTCGGTCACATCAATGGCAGGTGCGGAATTGCGCTCAACGGTGTAGAGCTTTGCTTCCGCGCCGACATGATAAGAGGCATTATCAAGCAGATAGCCTTCGGAGGGTTCGATTTCCTTGATGCTCCAGTCATCGCCGCAGACATAATAGGAAGTGGTGAACTGACCGTTCTTGTCGGTGACATAGGTGTCAACGAGCTGATCGCCCTTGTAAATGCCGTAGGTCGCGCCTGCAAGGGAAGCGTCGCCCTGTGCGGTTCCGGCTTCTTTATCACTCTTGGTAACGGTTACATTGAACTTCTTGAGAATATTGGAGAAGCTCTTGTTTGTTACGCTGTTCCATTCAACCGCAGCACTCTGACTTGCGGGAACAACGTAGCGGATCGCGGTATCGACTTCCTCCAGCGTATAACCGGAGCCGATAAGCACATCCTTGAAGGTTGCAACGCCCTTACTGTTCGTAACGGCGAACTCATCAACGGCAAGACCGCTGACAGAAGTGCCGTACAGGTGGAACTTCACGCCCTCAACAAGACCGTCTTCGGAAGTCTTGGTGACAGTGAGATCACCACGGCGCAGTACGTTATTGAAAGAAACGGTCGCGGTCTGTCCTGCGAGAACAGTCACACGATGCGTTTCCTGCGGAACATACTTGTCGTAGGTCTGCTCGGTAACGGTGTAGGTTCCGGGCATAAGATTGTCGATCTGGATTTCGCCCTTGCTGTTGGTAGTAACGGTCTGATTTACTCCGTCACCGACAACAGTGAACTTGATACCATCAACCTTGCCGTCTTCGGAAGTCTTGATGATCTTGGCGCTGCCATAGCTGACCTTCAGCTTGATAAACGCCTTCACAGGGTCGGAAACAGATGCCGTATAGGTTACGGTGTCCTGAATACCGCCATTCGGACCGTACTTATTATCCGTCCAGACAAGGACACCACAGCGAGCCACGCTTCTGCTTGCCGTAATAGTAACATCGCCAGTCGGAGCATTATCGGTAGTGATAGTCAGCTTATTTCCGGAAACAGAGAAATTGAAGCCGGTTGCACTGGCAGAAAAAGTGAACTTAG
>CALCRH010000169.1 GCA_937894515.1 uncultured Clostridia bacterium
ATCTCCGCTTTGTGGCGGCATTTTTTCAGCAATGCTTTTTGTTCTTTTGTTTTCATACTGCGCTCCTTTACGTATGCTTTTCATCTGATTCCGGCGGCACGACCCTGATTAAGTCCTGTGCCAGTGTTATTCCGTTTTCACGGAATAGTTCCATTGTATATAAGAGCAATTTACGTCTTGTGGAACCTGATCGTTCTTCTTTGCAGGAGCCGCATAAACATATGGTGATGCCGGATGAATCAAAGTTAGATATATTAAGGAACCATGGACCCTTCATAAGTGTTGGTATCCTACTCTGATACCATTCTGTGGAATCCTCTATCAGCTTTCTGATCTTGTTGATATCCTCATCTGCCCCTACACCGATCTCAACCCAAGCCGACCCAAGTTCATCGGATAAACGGTAATACTGCCTGAAATCAGAGTTGTTGACGATCAGCTTGCTGTTGTATCTCTTGATAACGGATACCCGTGCTCCGATTTCACTTACTTCACCTCGGAAATCCTTGAATTTGATGAAATCACCCACTCTGATGTTTCCTTCAAATATCAGGAAAAGTCCTGCTATCAGATCTCCAATCACGTCTTTTGTCGCTATGCCTATAACCAGACCTGCGATTCCGGCACTTGCAATGAGTGCAGTCGTATCTACTCCAAACTGGTACAGTGTGTGAAGAAGGATATAGAAGAGTCCCAGAAACCGCATGAGACTCACTGAAATGCTGCAGATAGTAAGTCCTTTGTTCCCTATGCTGTTTCCAACGAAAAGAAGCAACTTTTTAATCAGGAACATTAGTACTACAACGGCGACGGCAACTATGATGCTGGCATTGATGGAGAACAGATTGACTCCCTTGTCCCAGTTTCCTTCGAAAATGAATTCAAATACCGTCTGTCCGCCTGCAGTTCCCTTGAACATCATGAAACAATAAGCGATTATGAGAACGATAAACTCGTATTTTATCATCCTGCGGAAGCATGCATCTGCAAACATGGATTTTATATTTCTATCTGTTGTAAATGCAGGTTCAGATTCTGCTTTTTCTGTTTCTTCATTGCATATTTCAAGTCGGCACAGACAGCCGAAAAAGAGAATTGCCATGAGCAGAGCAAACGCTGCAAGCACTGCAATCAGATCTAAGTACAGCATAGTATTCAAAGTGCTGACATCAATAGCACTTACTATCGCTATACCCCCGCTCGTTCTTGTGTTTACGTAGGACTCTATTCCGTCAATAATAGCTATGCCTGAATAATTGTCCTGTTCGAGTTCTTCCGGTATAACCGCTTCCGTAGACAACGCCTGTGTCGAATACGGCTCGATAACATAGGATAAATTGCCCTCATCAAGCTTTACAAAGAATGTAGTGGCATTGCCGAAATCCGTACCTTTAATCGCCTCATCCTTTGAATAATACATGAGCATGCGCGTCAGCTCGGGATTCTGATACTTGACCAGTATGATGCCTGCGTCATCCACTCTTCTTTGAGCGATCGCATAACAACCGGATCCGTCGTCATAATCCACGAAAACATATTCCGGATCATCTGTGTAGAGACCTCTTACAGCGTAAAGCGGGTTATCTTCATTCTGCGTAAGCTCATATTTAGAATACTTTCCGGAAGACGCGACAAGCTTTCCGTTTTCATCAAATACAGATATTTCGTTTAAGAAACAGTTTTCTGCGATTTCCTTGAGCGGCTCGTGGCTGCATATATCGTTATTCAATGCCATAAGGCCGGACAATTGTTCCGCCATTCCATGAATGTAGTCTTCTACGATGCCAATAACGATCTTCTTGTCCTTTTCTGATGCCTCTATGTTTTCCGCGAGCATATCCAGATTCTGCGTGGATAATACATTCTGCATCGAATAAGACGAAAACTCAAAGAAATGCGTATTGAAAAGCAGCGCAATCACCAGCGCCAACAGGACAAAGCATGACAGATGCCTGACATAGGTCTGTTCAAAGTAACTCTGTGTTCTGAATAATCTGACCCATTTCCGCTCCTTCTTATCTTCGTTCTTCCAAAGCGCAAAGAAGAAAATCTGGATTACGGCAAAGGATCCGCAAAGCACGATCAAAGGAGTGATCATTTCATTGATGACATCCCACAGAATGTCGGTATATCCGTAGTACAGGCCAAACAGATACCCGTCCGTTTCATAGGTCAGGCAATACGCCTTTCCGATTTCAAGATCAGCAAATCCGCTATTGTATGCGTCGATCTTGCTTTTCAGGTTGTTATCCGTTCCAAACGCAGACCTTTCCAGTCTTTCGGGAATGTGTGCGCCAAGCAGCGCCTCATTCGACGATTCATTGATGATTCCATCCGACATCGGCGCGATGAAGTAATCATAGCGGTTGGAAATGCCCGTCAGCGTGCTGTTGTCGCCAAGCTCCATGGATTTCCTGTAGCATGTGATCAGCGTTCCTTCCGGCATATCCAGAGCGGTATAGTAGGCAATGCTTCCGTCCGCCTCATCTGCAAGTGATTCACCGTCCAGCAGCCTGCTCATCTGATCCTCTGAAAGAGACAGCTCGTCCGCTCCTTTTGCGGCATACCATTTTCCGGATGGATCAATCAGGTAGAAATCAAAATAATCCCTCTCCAATGTGTCAAGCGCGGTCTGCACATCCTCTGCTTCTCTGAAAGTCGTTTGAATCAGATACAGAGAACCCTCCACGACTTCTTCATCTACGATGGCAGAGAGCTCCCGAAGGCTTTCAGCTCTATAATATTTATTCTCAAAAGTAGACAGGGTACTTGTCATGGATGAATGAACAAGTTCCATCTCGCTGCACGCTACGTTGTATGAAAGAATCCCAAGACTGATCAGCAGTATCAGTACCGTGCCTGCTATCACAAATATTTTTTTACAGTTCTTTAATGTCGCTTTCATAAATTTATCTCTCTTTTGCTCCCATTCATTTTTTCCGCCACTCCGACAACACTGCAATTATTTGGCATCATTTTTTACGTACATCAACATTCTGTTTGCGCATATATATCAAGCAGAAAATATTGATCAAGAGCAGGATTGTTCCCAAAAAGTCCATATAAAAGAAGATGTTGTGAATCTCTCCGCTTGCAAACCATCCGATGATACTGATGATCATATAAGCAAAGGCGATCAGCGAGAGAGGCAAAGTCCATTTTCTTAAGGGACCTTTTCCACGGTAAAAGGAAATACTTGAAATAGAAAGCAAAACAACCATAGCCCATGTGAATGCATAGCTGAACACATACCCGATATTCAAATTTTCCAGTTGAGATGCAGACTCTCCGATTTCGATTACGGTCAAGGCGAGAATAAGCGGATAGGTAAACAAAATAAAGCTACGGGCAATACGTTCCCCTTTTCCGACACTAATCCATTTTTTGCTCACTGTGGCTTTATCCACCGATGAAAGCACTTCACCGGTTTTGGTGACAAAACGAATGCCGTGGATACGACGAAGCTCTTTGTGAAATAATGTGGAATCGCTTCCATAGGTCAGGAACAAAACGGCGCCCATTTCCCAAATGAAGACGCAGGAGAAAGAATCAAGGAGCGAATTGACAACATCCGTACTGATAGTACCTTCTTCGCCAAGCAGTCCATAATATCCTCCGATCATCTGAAAGCACAATATCATAATACCGATGATCAAAAAAATGACTGACAATACATTGTCTTTCTTTTTGTCTTCATCGTAATAGTAGTATGTATTTTCGATGCTCTTCTGTATCGCTTCCAAAAGCTGATCATGGTCATATTCTCCGTAATCGTCTATAATCAGACTGAATTCTACGGTGAACTCTTTCGGAATTTCTTTGACGGCATCCAATAAGGAATCCAGAGCATCTCTGGAGATGACCGGTTTGCCTGGCCGACTGCGCCGTACGTTGAGCAGATCATCCGGCGTTTCATAATAAAGGGGCACCGTTGCGATCCTTTTCCCCAGATCAAAATCAATATCGGACCCCATATTCTCGATCCATCTTAATGTCCGCTTACTTAATTCCATTGTACCCTCCGATTTTTTCAAACAGCCCACCTTGCTTTCTCATTAGAATTCATCTCCAAACCAACTTTGAAGTGATGGATTAAATTGGAGATTCCTTAATGCCATTCATTTTCTGCCCTTTGAAAATTACAGTTTCAGGCAAAATATGACTCATTCCCCGAGGATCAACTGTCAGCAGGTTTTCCTTAAAGATTAGGAAATCCGCATCCTTGCCAACTGTTATGGAACCTTTTCGATCGTCGATTCTCAACTGCTTTGCATTATTGATGGTATATCCTAAAAGCATTTCTTCGTGGTTCATGCATTCCGATGCTGAGGGATACGGAACATAATGCTTTTCTTCTTCTTCAACATTGGCTGCTTCATCAAAAAGCCGGGTAATGGCACCTTCCATGCCTAAGTAAGGACTCCATGCTCTGAAATCTCCGAAAAGGATATTGTCACTGGACCAACAGACATTTGCACCAGTATCCCATACAGATTTGGAGCGGAGCATTTTTAATGCCCGTTCTTTGCCGAACAATACGGCGTTGTCTTCATATTTCCCACCACCGCCAGATCCGCCGCCTGCATGCCACCATGCAGAGAAATTAGCATTGACTCCTAATTTTGCAAATCGATCAATATCGGCATCATCCATTATTTCAAGATGGGCACAGGTGACGTGGCTTTTGAAACAATCCCCTAATTCTGCTTTGACTAATTCTACCGCATCAAGAACAGTTCGGGCTGCCATTTCACCGACAGTATGCACGTGAAGATCGAAACCGTTTTCGTTTAATTGTTTCAATAGGTCAGCTATTTCATATTGATCCATCAAACAACCGCCAACGGTTCCCACATCGGCATAGGGGGTGACTAAAGCAGCAGTATGAATGGCGGTCGTACCATCCAATATGATTTTCAATGTATTGACTCTAAGATTCCCGGAAGAAAATTCTTCCCGAAACCGCTTCATATTTTCAATGGCTGTTTTAATGGACTCTCGATTATAAATGCAATAACAGCCGTCAATATAAACGGGAAGTTCACCCTTTTCATCCATATCCCGCAGCACTTTATAGACTCTCTCATGGAATTCCGCTCCACCGGGTGTACCGGCTTCAAAAACCGCAGAAACGCCTTGTTTCTCTGCGTATTTCACAAATTTTGCCAAAGATGTTCTGATCTGTTCTTCGGTAATATTTTGGGTGAAAGCCATCATAATGCCAAATATTGTCATTTCAACCAGGTAACCGGTTATACGTCCCATTTCATCCCGTTCATAATAACTGAGACCCGGTGCAATATCCGGTGTTTCATCGGTGATTCCTTCCGCTTTCAAAAGCTTTGAATTAACCCATGCACTATGAGATTCTCCTTCTTCAATATAAATCTCCCTGTCGGAACAAACGGCATCCAGATCTTCTTTGGTGAGTTTTTCGCCGTTCAGATCCGATAAAGACATCACAAAGCGATACTGTTTCTTTCCGGGATCAGAGGCAATCGTCTCCGCAATGATTTTCAGACATTCTTCTTTTCCGTTACAGGAAATAAATCTTTTCTCTGGGGCGTAATCATTTGAAACACTAAGGGGGATATGAACATGGGAATCCATAATGGCCGGCATGACAAATCGTCCTTCCAGATCAATGATTTCCCCTTCAAGCTCCGCTAATCCGCTTTCATCGCCGAC
>CALCRH010000170.1 GCA_937894515.1 uncultured Clostridia bacterium
CATTTTTTACCTAAAAATATACAAATTTTATACACTATTTTATTTGCTTATTCTGCATATATGCACTATATTTGCATATACATAAATAATGATTGATATTTATTCGATATTTCATCAATAAAAACTCAATCCAAACTCAATAAAATTTCAAAAAAACTTTGAAACATGAATAAGGCGGTAAAATGGCTTTTAGGCGGTGCTGCAGTAGTGGCGATATGGTATTACATCAAGACAGTAAGCAACGTTGCAGGATTAAGCGTCGTTGTGTCTTCATTCAAAATACACTCACTCTCATTAAAAGAGTTGGTCTTCCGTTTCAACCTGGATGTAATCAACCCCGCAAAAGCATCCGTAACAATCAACCGCATTAACGGCAACATCAAGCACAACGGACAAATCATCGGCACATTTGACTACAGCAAACCGATAGTTTGTGAGGGATGGAACGCAACAACCAACATTAAAGATATTAGCGTCTCCGTGTCTTCCCTCGCAACAGTAGTGCAGCTCTATAATTGGTACACGGCAGGCAGCACAAAAGCCGATTTCGTCATATCAGGACGCTTGATCAGCAACGGCAACGAGTACCCGTTTGAAACAAAAAAAACACTGCAATAATGAGCGCTTTATACAATAATATTTTTGAGCTGGCAAAAGCATATATCCCGAAGAAGGACGCAGCAAAAATGAAATTTGTTGTGGATGGCGACACAGAGGACATCAAAGCGGCAATAAAAAACAGCATACCAACGGCGATAAACCAAACGCAGATCTTCACATCGAAAGTAGCAGCAATCAGCGCCGACGGGCTGAAAAATCTTTATCAGCTAACAGGATCCGAAAAAGAAAGGATAATTCGTGCCGTGTTTGACATGCTGGTAGAATGCGTCCCGCTCAATATTGATCCGACCGGCGTGCAATATGTGAAAAGACCGGCTGCACTTATTCACAACGACAACGGAGCAGACTGCAAAAGTTATTCGCTATTCCTTGCCGGTGTGTTGGCCAATTTGCGTGTGCCTTTCGTTTTCAAGTTTGTTTCGTGGGATCCTGACGACGAAAACAGCCGACACGTTTATATCGTGTGCGCTCCATCCTTGAAGGTGGTAAAAGATGGCGGAGTATTAACTCCAGAACACATAGAAAAGCATCCATCAAAAATCGTTTTGGACGTAAATACAAAACAGTACAACTACGAAGTAAAAAAACACTACAACCCAAATTACATTTCGTATATGAGCGATATTTTTTACATTGGCAATCTCAAACAATCTCCACGCCAATACGCGTTGAAAACAAAAATAGGCTCCAGACTTTCCGGCATCCTTGACAACCTGAGAGCAGAGCGCAAATCCATTTACAATAAAGCAGGTAAGGTTAGCAACCGTAAACAGGTGCTTAACAGTTACAACGCATTTATCGGAGTTGTAAAAGATTTGCGAAACGCAGCAGATTACCTTGTGCGCACAGGCAAACAAGCACAGGCAAAAGGAGTTGTGGCCGCAATTGCGGAAGACTGGACCGAAGGGAAATACCACACACAAAGCCCAACCAAAATCGCAGCATTAAGAGCCGGAAGAGCCAGACTTGGATATTTGCCATCTCTGGAAGGTGTGAACTATAAGACCGAGAAAGAGCGCGCTTTTTTCCGCTCGGTCGCTGATGGCATCGAACGCACTGGCAAAAACGCAATCGGCGCCACATGGATTGACAAAGCGTGGAACGCCATCAAAGACACAACCAAAAAAGTCACCGAAAGCACAATCGATTTTGTTACGAGCAGCGCAAAGAGCGTGGCTTCTTCTGTAAAGCTGGCAACTGTGGCACCGGTGGCGGTCTTCACCAGCGATGGCCGTAAATGGATTAAAAATGAAGCCGGGGAATTTGTGGATAACACCAAAGGGATTTTCACGAGTTTGGCTGCAGGCACGCTGGCTCCGTTCACAGTGGCCGCAGAAATGGCACTCGGCAAATTGTTGAAGGATGGCACAGGTTATGGCTTCTTATACATTTTCCTAACTGACGATCAGGCGAAGGAAGCACCACAAGCCGTGCGCATCAAACGCGAAAGACAAATGAAAATTCGGACGTTGCTGAAATTATGGTTTAATGTTTCCAATTTCGACGATATGGTCCGCGCCGACTTTGTATCGAGGTCCGGCAAAGAGCCCGAAAGCGTTTTGGCTGACTGGATAAGACAAGACAACAAGGACTGCTGGCCTACTTCTCTAAACAGCGTGCAATCGTTTGTGGATAAAGAAAAGCAGCGAAAGCAAATCAATGATAAATACGACAAGGCAATAGCCGAAGCAACAACACAGAAAGAAACATTTGAAGGGCTTGTCGGAAGATACCCTAGTGATGGGCGATATAGGGAAGGACTGGAGATCTGGACCAATGCGATAAAACAGTATGAAGAGCAACGCCAAAAAGCATTGGCTGAAATCGGACTGGAGCCAGCAACATCGGCGGCTATAGTAGCAGCTGCCATTACGGCGGTATCTTCTTTGCTCGCACTTCTGATCAACAAACTTTGGCCGGAAAACGATACGGCAAAAGCACTTTCAGAGACAATGCAAAACACGGTGCAATCTGGATTAACAGCTTATCAACAGGTAAAAAGGCAAACTGTTGAAATGTCTAACGGTCAAAAAATCGAAATACTGACTGATGCAACCGGCCAGGCTTTGTCAGGCTCCGTTATGTTGGACAATGGCACAACCGTAAAATATAATCGAAATCCGGATGGCAGTTATCTTGGTTTTGATGAATGGTGTAAAAAACAAAATATCCCAAATTTGCCAGGCTATGATCCAAAGGCTGTATATAACGAATGGGTAAGAGTTGCAATTGAGAGAGACACGGCCATCGACGACATAATCCTCAAGGAACTTCAAGCGTATGATGTCCCAACAGCGCCAAGTATAATTCCGATTTTCACGGATTTTCAGGATCTGGCAAAAAAGCAAACTGCAGAAGCCGCAGAGAAACTGTCGCAGGAGATACAAAACAGCGTACAAAATGCTAATACAATTGTGCGTGAATTGGGACCAGAATATTTGCCTGTAACAAGCGCCACAGACACGACAGGTACTGATATTTTGACGGGCAATAAAAACACTGCAGCAAATACTACAACGGCCGACAATGGCAGCGCATCTGGCGAAACCGGAAGCGGCTCAAATCTAAAATGGTTGTTGATAGGAGGTGCCGTTGTAGGTACTTACATTGTCATCCACCAAGGGAATAAAAAGAAACAAAACAAACGACATTAAAAAACACAATTAAAAAACAAACGTATGGCAAAGAACACAATCGCATCTTTGAAGGCTCGTTTGCGCACCCTCGAACGCATCGAGCAGAGATTGAAAATGAAGTCTGCAAAAAAGGCAGAGGAAAAGAAACTCAAATCAGAAATCGATAAGAAAATGAAGTCGATTGCAGCTTTGAAGAAGTAAAAAACAAAAAAAGGAAAAGAAAATGAAAGCAAACGTAACAGGCACCATCACAAACACAGGTGCAGCCGTTGTTGGCGGCATTGTAGCAGGTTTTGCCAACAAACTCCCTTTGAATGCAAAGATCGCAAACGGTATTGCACTCGTAACAGGCGCAGTTTTACCGATGTTGGCTCCTAAATCAAATTTTGTCCGCACAATGGGTGCTGGCGTTTCAGCAGTTGCCGGACAACGACTTGTAGCAGCATTCGTGCCAAGTATCGCAGGTGTCTGCGGTATTTCTGACGACGCAGTGGCAGGAACTCTCAGCGATCTTTCAATCGCCGGAATTAACAACCGTTCACAAAATCCAACCGTCATCAACGGTTTGCAAGAAGAAATCGACGATTAAAAAACAAAAAATAGAAATCATGATTAGAAACAATCAGGCACAGACACGCCGCACCTACGAAAAACTCCTGGCTGAATTTCCAGGCAAAGAAGTTGCTCCTCACTATTTGAGATTTGAAGCATGGTTGAAAAACAATGTGAACTCTTACCGCTGGAACTGCAAGACAACCGGAGGCGAAAGCGTTACAGAAGTCAAACTCGACACTAACGACCTTTTCTACGTCAAATCAATCCTCGTTGGCACAATCAATTGCGAACCAGGAAAAGAAGCTGTGGCAAAGATCGAAACTTTCGCTGGCACAGATGATCTTGAAGCGATCTATAATGGCGCGCTTCAGCTGAAGACCGGCTCAAAGGTAAATATCGAAAAATTGATGGGCTTGAATTTCAAGTATATCCCAGAAAACAACGGTTTCAACTTCCAGGATGCTGCCTACTCTGGTGTTGAAGATATTTATCTTTTTGGCACCAAAACTCACGAACTTACCTACGATTTCCCTACTAAGGCTGGCATGTCGATTGAGAAGAAATCGGAAGACGCTCCAGAAAATTACAAACTTGTTGTAATTCTCGACGGATTTATCGTGAAAAACGGTGCGATCGACACTTTGATCGACTAAACCTCCCTATCCTCTCAAACGCGTTGTTATTTAGGGCGTGTGTTATTGGGTTAACACACGCTCACTATTAAAAAAAAAGAAAACATGAATAATATTTGCACAAGAATAGAGCCAGTTATCGTTCCAATCAAAAACGATAATTCACGCATTTATTTGCCAGAAAGTTTGATAATGAGAAAAAAGGAAATTTCATTTATCAATTTGGCTTACGATGCACTATTGACTAACGACACGTTGGCGACTTCTGACATCAAAAACGATTATCTGGTTTTGGTTTCAGACAGCAGAGAAATCATCAACAAAATACCACTTTTTACGCTATTCAAATTTCAGCAGGTTGGATGTCCGCTCGAAATTAAAAGCAGCGTGGATTTCCAAAGCTCCTATATCCTGCGAACAGGGAACAACAGATCGGAGAATATTGGCAAAAGTTATTGTTTACTTTTTGCCTGGAACGAAGCAAAAGAACAACAGCCACAGGGCCGTTATTGGCTCGAAAACATTTCTGCGAAATTCACTCCAAACGAAGGCTGGAAACGAATTTATTTTGAAGACAAAGAAAGTTTCCGTGGAAGAAAATTGAAAATGATCTATCCATGCAGCCAAGAAGATATCGAGACTTCTCCAGATTACAACGAAATCACCAGCGCATCGGAAAACCTTGCAGCATCAATCACGCTTGTTGATACAGCCGGGCGCGAAGTGATCAACAAAATCCCGCTCAGCAGTTTTGACAAAGCCAATACTACAAGCGGATTTCCTTACATTTTCAATGATCTGCAAATTGATTGGTCGAAATCTTATGTGGATGTTTACACCGGTGCTCCAGTTTCGATTTCAACCCCTGGCGGTATTACCGCAGCATCGAGCATCACACCAAAAAAAGAAATTTACATCAATTTGCTTTTGTCGGCGACACTCTGATAAGAAGGGAGGTTTTATATGTATGTAGGTAAAGAAAGGATCCTGGATTGGATCGAACGTTCTGACGGGCGCTTCTGGTGGCTGTATAGCAAAAACAAAGAAGATGTGATCGAACGGAACGAGACAACAAAGGATGATGAAAACTCGCCACAATGGACCGTTGAAAATTCCGTCAATAAGTTATCCAGCGTACTGGATGCAATCGAAGATGGCGTTTACTGGCTCGAATGTAGGACCGCAATATCTGACATTAAGCACACAAACAAAACATTCATTAAGTTAATGCCAAAGCCGGCTGACACGCCAGCCGTGATTGCAGGAATACAAGAACCGACAGTGGCGACAAACAACATCAGTGCAGAAGAACTCCAGCGCAGAGAAAAAGAAGCCTACGAACGAGGATTGGCAGAAGCAAAGGCGGAATTTGACCGCCAACAGATGCAAGCTAAAATCGGGGATCTGCAGAAGGAAGTGAAGGAATTAAGAAGCAGCCGTTATGGCTGGATGGATGGTTTGGGGCAAATCGTAAATGCCGTTTTGCCTTACATCGGTCAGTTTCTCGGTAACGGACAGGCAGCCATAGGAGCACAACCAGAACAAACAAATAACAACGAAGGTATGAACGAACAGCAACAAAGATTGAATGCGGTAATAGCAAACTTTCAGCGCATCGAGCCTGAAAAATGGCTGGATCTCCTGGAAGCAATTGTGAGACTTGCAAAAGAAGATCAAAGTAAATACAATATGGCAAAAGCCGTGTTGATGGCTCAAAACTAAAAAAAATGAATACAACGGTAAAAAGTTATGTTGTGCTTTCGGCCGTGTCGATCGGTATTTATGAACTAATAAGACACCTACGAAAATGCAAGAAGTAGAAGAACCCAAGGCAGGCTCTTTTGTGAGCGGTTACAATTGGCCTAAAATTGCCCTCGTATCCGGTTTGTCTATTTTCACCTGGATACAATTAAAAAAGATAGTGTTTAAAACAAAAAAGAAGAAATGAAACAAGGATTTAGCACAGATTTAAGCGGTTTTGTTGCATCTCCAATCGGTGTTGAAGAATATGCAAACGCCAGGACAAACCCATCTTTAAGCGCTCCAGTTGCAGGAAAATTGCTTGTCGGCAAATCCTACCAACTAACGGGCGATTATTCCAGCGAAAGCGGGAATTTCAGTTGGTCTTCTGATTGCTGGGCCGGTGTCGTCGTTAACGGGTCAAAACTTTGGACTCGTTGCGATAAACTGTCGGTCATCGATAACAATGCGACACCAGAAGGGAACGGAGGGCAAAACGGATGGTGGCAGGTTGCAAAATGGCCACTGTTAGCCCTTACCGGTGCCGCAATAGTGTATTTGATTAAAAAGAAAAAATAATGCTTGTAGAGCTAAAAAGAACATACAAAGGAGATAATTACACGATAGGTAAACTGTATCTCGACGGCGTTTATTTCTGTGACACGCTGGAACCTGTGGACCGAGGATTGGCAAAACCAATCAGCGCAGAAAAGGTTAAATCGGTTAAGGCTGCCCACACTCCAGGATCGACAGCAATTCCGACTGGCAGTTATACTTTAACGCTCGACGTATTGTCGCCTAAATACAGCTCACGACCATTTTATATTGAAGTGTGCGGCGGTTATGTGCCGCGCGTTATGGACACGCCAGGATTTGACGGTGTGTTATTCCATACCGGAAACACTTTCAAAGACACCGCAGCCTGCATTCTAGTCGGCGAAAACAGGACAGTTGGCAGCGTCATTTATTCGCAAGACACTTTCCGAAGACTTTACAAAAAATTGAAGGCTGCAGGACAAAACCATCAGCTAATCATCAGCGATGCGACAAACAGAAAAAGTATAAGTCAAAATTTCCTTATGTTGTCAGTAATGGCAGGAGGGGCCCTAATTTCACTTTTATAATATGCAGCAAACCACATTTCTTAAAAAATATCTTATAGATATAAGACCGGAAAGGATCTTGCAAAATTGCACAATCAATCCAGACGGATTTTCGGCTATCATTTTCGACAATGTTGGCTCATCAACTGTTGAAATCATGGGCGTTATTGAAATTAAGCCAGGAGAAAGCCACGAGTTTAACTTTGATGTGATGGACCAAATCAACAGTCCTTTTTCTATTAATTTCTTGCCATCCGAAGAAGAAGAAGTGGAAGACAAAATAATCGTTACAAAAATTTATAGGAGCTTGTAAAATGGGATATACTATAAATAAATCAAGCGGAGGTTCAGTCAACAACATAGAAACCGGATCGGTAAACGTTTATACGGTGGAAGTGATAGGCGACGACGTGACAACGGAAGTTGAAAAGACCGAGGAAGAAGGCATAACGATTTACCAGGTAAAAGCACTGCCGCACGACGATTACAACGTGGTGCCTGGCAACGAAAATATATCCGTATCAAAAGAAGTCGTTTCAGGGCAGACGACATTTTCCGTTTCTGCGCAATTCCATCTGGACACACACATCGGAGGAGGTCCCGAAGCGGGTTTCTATGATATATGCACAATCAAAATGCACCCTGAAAAGGAAGTATCAACCGGGGAGGGAGATTTTCTGCGTACTAATCTTGTATTAAATGGAGGTGAAGGCCCGGACGTGTACGACGGTGCGAAGATATTGTTTTTATATGCCGGCATCGGCATAGGAAACAGCCGTGAAAGTAATTATGAGGGGGCAAAAACACTAGTGGAAACAACCAACGTGCTGCCCGTGCAAATTTACGTCGAATGGGGCCCAAGTTTTTACGGCCACCCTATCCCAACGTTTCACGTCGTCGCAGATTTGAGAAACTATCCAGGACAAACTGTTGTTCTATCTTTAATGGGTATAGTTGCCCTACATACGGAGTTTTTATTTGATAATACTTTTGTCGGGCAAACAATCCCTAACACCTGGCACAAATTATAAACTGAAATCATTATGGCTGGATATACTAAAAACGGCGGCACCAATTCTGAGGGCAGAGGAACGACGCTTGCAGTAGATGTTAATGTGAATGATATTGAGGTAACAGGCAAAAAGCCTGTTACTGTTGTAAATGAGGGAACGCAAAGAAACAAAAGATTTAAAGTAAGCGAGAACGGATCAGGAAGCAAACTTAAAATCAAATCCGGAAATTCTGCAGTATCTGTAAGAGAAGACGCAGCCAGGAAAGTTTTTGAAATTTCCGCTAACACCACTTTCCCTTATGCAGTAGCCAATAATAACAAAATAGCGGCGAACGTATGGGCCGAAGGTGCGAAGATCTTTCTGGACAATTCCGAAGACGACAGTGCCATAAATAGTATAATTGAAATTTACGGCGGATCGTATGCCGACACACGCGCATCTAACGCAATGTATTTTTTAAATGCTATTGATAAGAAGCACGGAGCCAACGTTTACAGCGTAAACCGTTTTTACGACCAGATGACCGCAAACCATGAAATTCAGTTTTGGGTGGAGCCGGTTGCAGGAGGAAAACAAGAAATAGCCAATTATTCACAACGTTTTATCGATTATGGATTTGATGTTGCACGCAAAACACTTGGCGGCGACTGGAGATTGCCAACGAAAGAAGAAGCAGAAGAGTTGATAAGAAACACGACTGCAGAATGGACGAAGACCGGTGACTTTTCACAACTATTCATTTTAAATGGATATGATGCAGCCAGAGACATTCTTGGCGGCGACTGGAGATTGCCAACGATAGAGGATGCACGGGAACTTATAGCCAACACGACTGCAGAATTTGTCGGCGACTACAAAGGCTCTGGAGTGAATGGAAGTATTATCAGAAGCAAAATCAACGGCAATTCAATATTTATCCCGGCGATCGGGTATTATGACGCCACAGACCACTGCTGGAACGGAGGTGCAGCATTTGTTTTGACGTCTGAATCTTCCGAAAGCGTGGGAAATTGTAGTTTCTTGAAAATTGACACACAAATCGTATTAGATCATTTTTACCGCTATAATGGAAGAAGTATTCGTCCGGTGTCTGAAACGCAAGGCGTAGATTTGGGGTTGCCATCCGGTCTTAAATGGTCTGCAACCAACCTGGCAGAAACAGGACTTTGCGCAAATGAAACTGACTATGGCGACTTCTTTGCCTGGGGAGAGAAAACCGCAAAGCCGACTTACACTTGGGATAATTACATGTGTAATGCGCAACAGTGCGGCACGATGCAGGATCCTATTTACAGAGATTGTGACGTGGAAGGTATCGTGCTTACAAGTAAAATCAATGGCGCAAAAATATTTTTCAGACCTGGAGGGTATTACAACTCCGAAGACATATTGAAAGATGACATCTGCTATATCATGACATCTTCTTCAGATGTTAACAAGGCAAATAATACTATCCTTAGACTTCAGCCAGGAGGATGCGCCACCTTAAATCAAAGCAGATGCTTCGGTGTTAATGTTAGACCAGTCAGCGAAACAGATGGCGTAGATTTGGGATTGCCATCCGGCCTTAAATGGTCTGCAACCAACATAGGGGCGCAAGATGATCTGCACACCGGAGATTATTACGCTTACGGAGAAACCGAAGCAAAGAGCAATTACAACTGGGATAATTACATGTGTAATGCGCAGCAGTGCGGCACAGAAAAAGATCCTGTGTTTATACTTGATAATAATATGTTGCAAACTGGCGCACATATTATACATATCATGTGCTATCTGCCCAGGACATGGGATAGTGCCCAATTTAATTTCCTTACAGACGTGCACGAAAATTCAGAAATAACAATGAATCCAAACGCTATTAGAGTGCTGTTCAACAGCCTTCCAAGTGGATGGTTTAAGCTGCCGGTTTTCTAACTTTAAAAAAAGAACACAACATGAATGTAAAAAACATACTATTAGCAACAGCCGGAGTCGGTCTTTTATATTGGCTCCTGAAAGACGACACAAAAGCCATCGGGAAGTTGCCGGTCCACCAAAGTTTTCTCAAGCGCTGGAAGGATGCCAAGGAGCGTTGGGAAAAAGGAGAACAAGGTGACATCAACCAGGATATTTTCTTTCACGGAGATAAATTTTATTTCTCAGATTATATCCGGGATGAATTGAAAGGTATTTTCCCGAATCTACCAAAATGCACAACCGAAAAGCGTGTTGCCTCTGGTGTCTTCCGTGAAATGAAGAAACGCGCCGGAGGTGCCTTATTTACCTATGAAAGCAAACTAGACATCAATCGCGGAGGAGATCAAGCTTTGAACAGCTGGATTAAATATTTAGGCTATGAAAAGGACGAACTTGTAACATACGAAGACGGTTTCCAAGCGGCTGTGGCATATATAGCAAACGGAGGGAAATTCGCCTGGAGCACCAGTGACCCGAAAAAATACAGGGGGGTAAAAGAAGAATTAGGCGAAAAGAATGTCGATAAAAAATACTGGCGCGGCATTCTTGCTCCAGACGCTCCAACCCCTCAACAGTTTGTAGATATGCGGTGGAGTTACGACAGAGACGGAGACGACGGCGATGTCCTGGCAGGAGTTGTCGAAGCTATAAAAAGATTTAGCACTGCTAAATCAGCACAACAATACTTAAAAGAACAGGTCTGGCAAACCAGGAAAGGAGACGACTTTTACAACAGCGCCAATTATTCCAGGACAACGGAAAGCCGCATAGAAGAAGATCCAAATTTACCTTTTTAATATGGACGTTGAATCAACAGCGCTCATCAGCGCCACAGTCAGCATAATTTCAGCCTTTTTGGGATATTTCCAGGGCAGAAAGAAATATAATGCAGAAGCAGACCGGGCAGCTTATGAAGCCTACAATTATGCTTTGCAATCATTGCGGGCAGAAATGGAAGCGAGCATAAACAACCTGCAGACACAAATTGAAGACCTGAAAAAACAAAAATGCGTAAAACAAAACTGCACTTTAAGACTACAATAAGTCTTTTAATATGGGGGACTGTGTTTCTAGTGTGTGTGGGTTTTCTTGCCTGCTCCAGCAAAAAGGAAATAACAAAGGCAACGCAAGAAGCCATCAGCACTCAATCTGCGAATCATAAGGACAGCACAAGACAAACAGAATGCACGCAAGAAAACACACTCGAACGCTTAATCACCAAAGACAGTCTAAATTTCACCATAGTAGAATTTAAACCGATGCCGGATAGTTGCCACGATGTTTATATTTCCAAAATCGTGCAATATGACCAAGGGCAAACCAATACAGCAGATAAAATAAAATCAGTTTTCAAGGATGAAGAAAACACAAACGTAGAATTGAGATTGGAAGATAAACAAGAAATAGAAGTGAGAAACGAGGAAAGGAGCACGGACACGAAAAGAAACGAGCGACCAGAACTTCTATTGATCTTCTATTTTTTGTTTTTCTTATTGGGTGCCATTGTTGGATATAAAATAAAAAATTAACTTCTCTTCATAATAATAAGTTTTTCCATTTGGTGTGCGGACGTTGCGAAACGCTCCGCATTTTTTTATGCCTTAAAATTTTGGAGTGATCGGCAAAACGTCTTCGATCAAATGTGGGTTTTTGTGTTTTGTGTAAATCGTTGTTATATCCAGGCTCGAATGGTCGGCCAATTGCATGACTGTAACACCATCAGCGCCACTCTTCAAAAGGTCTGTTATCCCGGTATCTCTAAATGAATACAATTGCATATTGTCTGGCAAACCAAGAATGGCGCGTAATTTCCGGAAATAGCATGAGAAAGCACGCTCCCTCGATGGCAGCGCTGCAGGCAGAAAATCAGATGGACCAAACAAATAAAAATCTTTTTTCGCTCCCTTGATATGCTCCAGGAAAAGATCTTTCATTTGTGGCGTTATAATCGTCTCCCTTGTTTTGTGGTTTTTGGATATTTTCCCAGATACTGTTATTTTGTTTTCGGACAAATTCAGATTTTCAACCTTAAGAAATCTTATTTCTTTAGGACGTATGAGGGAATTAAACACCATCTGGCACACCAATAAAAAGGGGCGGTTTTCCTGGATTAAATAATCATAGATTTTTTTTCGCGTGTCTTCATCTATAAGCACTCGCTTTTTTTCTTCCTGGCGTTTTCGTTTCATGGCTTCAAAAGGATTTGTTTCTATGTGTCCGCGTTCCTGGAGCCATCCGAACAAACATCGGCAAAACTTCAGGTAATTGTTATAACTCCTTCCGGACACTCTGCGCACGGTAGCCACATGGTCCAGAAATCGGACCGCCATAGATTTGGAGAAATCGCCAACGAACAAAGACGGGTTAGTCGCCTGCACCCATTCAACAATCATTCTGGAGTAACTGTTGTAACTACGCATCGTCGCCACTCGTAATTCAATGCTTTTGGCAGATATGAAACTTTGCACAGCTTCTGGGAAACGCACGTATTTTGCGGCGTTTTCTCCCGTCACAAATGGATTTATCCCGGCGAATAGTTTTGCGTTTATCTCCTGGCAAATTGATGCGACATGCCTGCGGAAATCTGCTTTGCTCTGCTGCTTATAGATTTTATTCAGTTTGATTCTTATGCGTTCGCGCCTTCTTGTTATTGGAGAGTAACAGTAATAGACAATATATTTTCCGCTTTTATCCTCTTTATAGACTGCAGGCAGATAGTTTGTATTATCAGGAATTTTTTGATTTGAAGACATTTTTTTTTTGCGCACTTGAAAAACAAGCGCGTAAAAGTGTCCCGTTTCTGTCCCGATTTAGTCAAAAAAAATCGGTTTTTAACACTCTAAAATACTAATTATTAGTAAATTGAGCCGAGAGCGGGACTCGAACCCGCGAAACTATTACGCGCTTTTTTTGTTGCTAACTAACTAATAATCAATCTTAGATTTTTTGAAATTTTGAATTTTGTGTCCCGTTTTTGTCCCGTTTTGTACCATTTTAATTTGTTGGATTATTGTTTATTAACTTATTTAGCGTTGCATTTTTATTGCCTAAAAACTGCAAAACGGACGGAATATCCTCCGGCGCCAAATCAAAAGACAGGGTTATTTTGTATGCGCTGTTGGTAGCCTTTTCGTCTTCCTTCATTATCGGTCCTTCTCCAGTCAGTAAGTAGGAAGCAGACACGCCATAAGACGCCGACATCGACGACAACTGCGCCGGTGTTGCATTATTGTTGCCGTTTAATATTTCGTTCAGTTGCTGAGCAGAAATGCCCAGTTTGTCTGCGATCTCTTTTTTGGTCTTTATGGATTTTGCAACGATCACGAAATTTACCGCTTCACAAAAACGCTTTGTAATTTCATTTGTTTTCACTTCTCTTTTTTCCATACGTTATTTAGTTTTTGCTTGTTTATTAAATTATATATTTATATTTTTGTGCAAAATATATACCAAATGTACCAAATTTATCTATTATGAGCACCAAAATAGAAGAAAAGAAAACCATCCTTGTAAATCACGGAGATATAAAACGTATAGCGGAAGTCGCTGGCGTGGATCGTCGTGTCGTTTCCAGAGCGTTAAAGGGTGGGAATACCAACAAGAAATATTACCAAATACGCACCTTAGCATTATCTATGGGCGGCGTTTTGATAAATCCATAATTTATAAATTCAAAGATGTTAAATGAAATACAAGGTTTTTCACAGAATTAACGGCCTATCCGTCGAGATAAGCAACAAAGCGCTTGCCACCGTTTTAGCAGACTACATCGACATCAAATGCAAAGGCGAAGTAAACGTTATAGAAGTGATAATGAGTTATCCGCAAAAATGGGCCATAATACATCTTTATTGCGAGAATGACAAATACGATATTAAAGACCTGGAAGAAGTAGTCGAACAATTCATAGTTGATAAAAACATCAAATAAAGAATCATGAAAACATATTTATTTTTTGACACCGAAACATCTGGCCTGCATTGCGACTGCAAGACCAACACCCCTTTCCCGCGTATGCTTACGTTTGCCGGTGTCCTGGCGAGTGAAGACGGAGAAACGATCGAAACTTATTATGATGTCGTTAAAGTGAGATTCAAAATTCCTCCTTTCGCCACGAAAATAAACAAAATCACTAACGAATACTGCAAGGAGAGAGGGAAGCCACTCAAAGAAGTAATGCTCAAAATAAAAGAGCTAATCGAACGTGCAGACGTTTTGGTCGCTCACAATTACGAGTTTGATTTGGATGTGTTGAAAGGTGAGTTTGGCAAGATAAATGCAGACAAAGACATATTCACAACATTAGAAACAATTAAGTATCATGATACAATGATGGAAAGCACCGACTTTTGTAAGTTGCCACCGCATCCGGGCTACACAGGCTACAAATTTCCGCGCCTGGCTGAATTGCACCGAATTTTGTTTGGGTGTGATTTTGAAGGAGCGCACAACGCATTATCAGACACTTTGGCCTGTAAAAAATGTTTCTTTGAATTGAAAAGACTTGGCATCATCACAGATTAAAATAAATGTTAAATTTTCTTATACGCTTTGCAGTTCCGTTTTTTAGCCCTAATTTAGCGGTGCTAAAAAACTTCACATACTACTAAAAAGATATTGCGTCCTATTGGGCCCGTCCTGTAATGCTGTAATGGCTGCAGGCACTTTGTGAAGGAGTGTAGCAACGGGTAACCCAAAGGGCGCTTTTTTTATGCTAAATAACTTCACAAATGAAAACAAACAGAGATGAAATCTATTTGCAGAGTAGGACTTATTATTCTGCAAACGGCAAAGCGGGCGAAGAATTTACGATCTACACGCCATCAGGGGACGCCATCGACGGTTTAAACGCTGACGATCTGGAAGCAATTAAGAAAGCAATTTTCTTTTTGCAAGTCGAAAACCAAATGAAGGAGGGCGCGAAATGATCTACGAAGAAATCTATTTTGAGCTGTACGCCACCAACCAGAAAGCGCAACTATTTATCGCCTGGGACGGTTCAGACGTTCTAATCAAACACAACGACGGAAGCCAGGATGTTATTTATATGGATTGCACCGTCGATTTACTTACCCGCTTAATGCAACAATATGACTTACTTTGAAGAAAGAATTTTTGGCACGCTTGGCGTTACCCCAGCGCAAATAAATGTAAATTTGTTTGTGTCTGACAATGGGGAACGCCGGGACGTTCCTATCTTTTCTGCGGACCGCGAAGACAATTTGCGGATATTGATATATGACATACGACGCAATATCGTGACATACGACGATGAGGGCTGGGACACCAAAAACGTTGCCCGGTTTTCGGACAGTTACGGCGAAAAAACGTATTATGTAAAAAGACTAAATCCAAAGAACATAAAAGGCGACATGCCAAAATATCTTGGCCCAAAAGGTCAAGACACAAAACCGTTTTTCCCACCCTTGATTCTGGATGCCTACGAAAACGGCACACCGATTGAAACGCTGTATATCACAGAAGGGCAGATCAAAGCGTTTTACGCTGGTTTGCATGGTTTCCCGATAGTCGGCTTTCAGGGCGTGCAGAACCTCGCCGACCGCCGCACGAAAGCAATATATCATGATATAGAATTACTGATCCAGAAGTGTCAAGTAAAAAACGTTGTGTTCATCTACGATGCAGACTGCCGGGACATACCAAAAAAAGCCATATACGACAAAGAAACGAGCGATGCGGACGACAAAGAGGTAACCGCGCGTCCGTTTGGCTTTTACAGCTCAATTTGCAATCTGAAAACGCTGTTAAGCGGATTTAAAGTCAACGTCTGGTTTGCAGCCATCAACCGTGCGGACAACAACGGCCCCAAAGGCCTGGACGACCTTTTGTTGGCGAACAAAGGACACGAAGCGGAGATCAAAGAAGACATAGACCGCCTGGGCAGTGTCGGTTTGAGCGGTGAAGGCCGGTTTTTCTTTCGTGCCGACGTCACCACACAGGCAGTGAAGCTGCGCAAATGGTTTCACCTGGACAGCGTGGAAAGTTTCTACGATTTCCACAAATCGGAGTTATACAAACATTTCTTCATCTATGTTGGTACAACTTATTTTGGCAGCGACAATGCCGAAAAAAGAATATCTGCAGAGATAAAGCAATACATCAGAGTAGGCACCGAATACTATAAACTTATTAAAAAACCTACCATCGAAAGCAACTTTGAAGACAGCGAAGAAACGCGCGTCAAATGGAAGGTGGGCACCATACGCCAGGACCACGGCCCGAAATCCATAAAGGATATAAAATGCTACGACGCGTTTATCAATGCGCCCAATCACATCAATTACCAAAGAGTGATAAAGAACTGCTACAACCTCTACGAGCCGGTATTCTGGGAACCAGAGTTGGGAGCGTGGCCCACAATTCACAGCCTTTTGTCACACATATTCGGCGAACAATACGAAATAGGCCTGGACTATATCCAATTGTTATACATGCAGCCAAAACAGATGCTGCCTATTTTGTGCCTGGTCTCGAACGAGCGCGCAACAGGTAAAACCACATTTTGCGACTTCCTGAAAGAGATATTCAGGGGAAATTGTGTGCAGGTCGGAAACGACAATCTATTAAGCCAGTTTAACAGCTACACAGCCGGGCGTCTCCTGGTGTGCTGTGAGGAAACCAATTTAGGCGACAATGCCGCAGTAACCGAAAAGATAAAAATGATCAGCACAGCGAAAAAACTGGCGATGGAAGGGAAAGGCGCAGACGCAGTGGAAGTAGATAACTTCACAAAATTTGTGATGTGCTCCAACAACGAAAAATTCTTCATTAAGGCCGACACAGAGGAAGTCCGCTTCTGGATCCGCAAAGTAAGTCCCATCGAGAAAGAAAATTTAGATCCGGATTTGATCTTTAAGATACACAATGAAGTAAAATATTTTCTCGGCTATCTGCTTAACCGCAAAATGCACTATGAGCGCAAAACACGCGCTTATTTTGATTTCGAGATTTTGAAGACTGACGCACAACGGGAATTTTTAGAAGCGCAAAAACCAAACGTAATCAAAGAAATCACAGCCTATCTGAAGGAACTATTTATCGACAGCGGAGAAGATGTTTTGTATTTCCGTCCTATGGATTTCCGCGACAACATGGGCAAATCGGCCTTGATGACGAAAACCGATTTGCAGATAACCAATTTAATCAAACAATACTTAACAGAAGAACAGGCGCACGGCAAGAACGGCGGCACGTTTTATTTCCGTATTCCAGTATGCAGCGCAGAACGTATAGGCCGATCAGTAGAGCAAAGAAAAGTATATATAGAGCGCTACGGCCACCCGTTTATTTTTAAGCGGGAGGATTTCGTGAAAGAAACACCAGAAGAGACACCAGGAGAAACAATCAAGTAATTTAGTTTTTCTTTTTTAGATTTTTTAAGCGGTCGGCCGTGATGGTCCACCGCTTTTTTTATGACAAAATTTCACGGAATTTTCATTCATTCAAAAATGTATAGAAATTGCATATAGTTTTTTCAAACCTATAAAATCTTGTTAGATTTGTTAGATTTATAAAAGTACCATTATTTTTCAATAAGTTAAACCGCCAAAAAGTCTAACAAAGTATCTAACAAGTCTAACAAAGTGTCTAACAAGTCTAACAAGAAAAAAAAGGCCAAATTAGACTTGTTAGATATATGAATCAATAACTTAAACCATTTCTAACAAATCTAACAAGAAATCGGCATATATACGAAAATTGCATATCAGTTAAAAAACACGTCATTTTTTACCTAAAAATATACAAATTTTATACACTATTTTATTTGCTTATTCTG
>CALCRH010000171.1 GCA_937894515.1 uncultured Clostridia bacterium
ATCTCCGCACCGGCGTATGGGAGACGTGGAAAGCCCGTATCCCGTGGCTGCTGATATTGATGCTGTCCGCCACCTTTACCGGCATGATTTTGAACCACTACGAAAATGCGCTGGCGGCGTGCATCGTGCTGAACGCCTATATCCCCATGCTGTCCGGTACCGGCGGTAACTCAGGTACCCAGGCATCCGTTGCCGTGATCCGTGCCCTGTCGCTGGACGAGGTGAATTTTGCCGATATTTTCCGGGTCATTTGGAAAGAAATCCGGGTGTCGTTCCTCTGCGGCGTGTGCCTTGCCGCCGCAAACTTCTGCAAGATGATGCTGGTGGATCGGCTGCTGCTGGGTAACGATGCCGTATCGCTGTCAGTATGTCTGGTGGTATGTCTGACCGTTCTGTTTGTGGTGGTGTTTGCCAAATTTGTGGGCTGCTCCCTGCCGCTTCTGGCGGAAAAAATAGGCCTTGACCCCGCCGTGATGGCCTCGCCGTTCATCACCACCATCGTGGACGCCACCTCTCTTTTGATCTACTTTACGCTGGCATCGGCGTTGCTGAGAATTTGAATAATTTAAGCTTTGCGGCACAAAATAAAGTCAGGCAAAACGCCTGACTTTATTTTTATATGGAGGGACTTCTTATGAACAGAGCCTGTACCAACGACGGCTGCCAGTGCACCCCCAACAGCTCCATCGCCTGTAATGTGACCAACTGCGCCCACCACTGCAAGGACGTCAACTACTGCGGTCTGAACAGCATTCAGGTGGGTACTCACGAGTGGAATCCTACCCAGGAGCAGTGCACCGACTGCCAGAGCTACAAAAAGCAGTAAATGGATTCGGGCGGATGTGGGCATCCGCCCCTACATAGCAGGAGGTGACACAATGTCCGACAAGTGGAAATATCGCATCTCCGGCATGGCGGCAGGCGGGATCAACGGGTTATTCGGCGGTGGAGGCGGTATGGTGCTGGTGCCGGCGCTGACCAAATGGTGCGGCGTGGAGGAGAAAAAGGCGTTTGCGGGCTGCGTGGCGGTCATTCTGCCCTTTTGCGTCATCTCCGCAGCGGTATATATCTTCCGCACGAATTTTGACTTCATGCAGGCGTTACCCTATCTATTGGGCGGATTGGCGGGCGGCTTGGTGGGCGGCAAACTGTTCCCCAAGGTGAGCAACCTGTGGCTGCGGCGGATCTTTGCCGGGTTTTTGCTGTACGGAGCGTGGCGATATCTATGCTGAAGGACTGGCTTATCCCCCTTGCCGTGGGATTTGGTACGGGGATTTTATCCGCGTGGGGCGTTGGCGGCGGGACTCTGCTCCTGCTGCTGATGACGCTGTTTCTCGACGTGGATCAGGTGGCGGCGCAGGGCATCAATCTGCTGTACTTTCTCCCTACCGCCGCCGTGGGATTGATCTTCCACGCCAAAAACGGACTGCTGGATAAAACACTGCTGAAAAACGCCGCACCGTTTGGCACGGTGTTTGCCGCCATCGGGGCGTGGGTATCCACCACGGTGGATGTGGCATTGCTGCGAAAGCCGTTCGGGGTGTATCTGTTATTGGCAGCAGCGGTGACGCTGTTCGGAGCGAAAAAAGTGAAGAACGAAAAGTGAAAAATTGCGGGCGACCGCAAGGGTCCTTGCCCTCGTTGCGCCAGACCGATTTCCGGCCTCCGTTCGGAGCTCCGAAAATCGGGGCGCTGCCTTGCGGCGGGCAAAAACGTGCCAGTGGCACGTTT
>CALCRH010000172.1 GCA_937894515.1 uncultured Clostridia bacterium
AGACCGAGGAGGGCCCCGGTTACGGCGGCGCCATGCTGGCCATGGTGGGCTGCGGCGAATACGCAAACTGCAAGGCGTGCGCCGATGCGCTGGTAAAAACCACCCGGACCGTCAAGCCCGATCCGGAGACTGCGGCGCTGTATGAAAAGAAATACCGCAAATTCCAAAATATTTACCCCACGCTGAAACCGCTGTTTCAAACTTTGAAGGAGGATTAACGCCATGATTTTTGAAAACATTCCTACCATCAAGTATGAGGGTCCTCAGAGCAAGAACCCCCTGGCATTCAAGTTCTACAACCCCGATCAGGTTGTCCTGGGCAAGAAGATGAGTGAGCATCTGCCCTTCGCCATGGCATGGTGGCACAATCTGGGTGCTGCCGGTACCGATATGTTCGGCCGCGACACCGCTGACAAGTCCTTTGGTGCTGCCGAAAAGGGCACCATGGAGCATGCCCGCGCCAAGGTAGATGCTGGCTTTGAGTTCATGCAGAAGATGGGCATCAAGTACTTCTGCTTCCACGATGTGGATCTGGTTCCCGAAGCTGACGACATCAAGGAGACCAACCGCCGTCTGGACGAGATCTCCGACTACATTGTGGAAAAGATGAAGGGCACCGACATCAAGTGCCTGTGGGGTACTGCCAATATGTTCTCCAACCCCCGTTACATGAACGGTGCCGGTTCCTCCAACTCCGCTGATGTGTTCTGCTTCGCCGCAGCACAGATCAAGAAGGCGCTGGATCTGACCGTCAAGTTCGGCGGCAAGGGCTATGTATTCTGGGGCGGCCGCGAGGGCTATGAGACCCTGCTGAACACCGACATGAAGTTCGAGCAGGAGAACATCGCCAAGCTGATGCATCTGGCTGTGGATTACGGCCGGTCTATCGGCTTCACCGGCGACTTCTATATCGAGCCCAAACCCAAAGAGCCCATGAAGCATCAGTACGACTTCGACGCCGCTACTGCTATCGGCTTCCTGCGTCAGTACGGTCTGGATAAGGACTTCAAGATGAATATCGAGGCCAACCACGCCACCTTGGCCGGTCACACCTTCCAGCACGACCTGCGCGTGTCCGCCATTAACGGCATGCTGGGCAGCGTGGATGCCAACCAGGGCGACTATCTGCTGGGCTGGGATACCGACGAGTTCCCGTTCAACGTGTATGAGATCACCATGGCCATGTACGAGATCATCAAGGGCGGCGGCTTGACCGGCGGTCTGAACTTTGATGCCAAGTCCCGCCGTCCCTCCTACACGCTGGAGGATATGTTCGAGAGCTATATTCTGGGCATGGATACCTTTGCTCTGGGTCTGCTGAAGGCCGCCAAGCTGATCGAGGACGGCCGTCTGGATCAGTTTGTCGAGGAGCGCTATGCCAGCTACAAGACCGGCATCGGTGCCAAGATCCGTTCCGGTGAGACCACTTTGGCTGAGCTGGCTGAGTACGCCGCCAAGATGGGTGCCCCCGAGCTGCCCGGCAGCGGCAAGCAGGAGCGCCTGGAGAGCGTTGTCAATCAGGTGCTGTTTGGCTGATTTTTCCCGATTCCAAATAAAAAAGGCCGCCGTTTCGGCGGCCTTTTTTCGGAGGTTTTCTATGAAACGAAGCATCAAAGAGATCTTGCTCCGTGTTGTGATCCTGATGGTGGGGCTGACGATCGCCCACTTCGGCGTGACGCTGTTTTTGCTGTCCGATCTGGGCGCCGACCCGTTCAATGTGCTGGTGCAGGGCGTGTGCCGCACCGCGGAGAATGCGTTCCACTGGGGGCTGAGCCACGGCAGTATCCACCGCATCATCTGCTTTTTGATTATACTCGTTCTACTGATCGTGGACCGCCGCTATGTGAAGATCGGTACGCTGCTGTGTATGTTCTGCGGCGGCCCCATCATTGACCTTTTTACGTGGATGCTGGGGAATACGCTGAACAGTGAAAGCCCCTTGTGGCTGCGTATTGTCATGCTGGCGGCGGGGTGTGTGATCCTGGCGTTCGGCATGACGGTGGTCATCAAATCCGATGCCGGTACCGGCCCCAACGATCTGGTGGCTCTGGTAATCAGTGAAAAGGCTAAATGGCGCTTCGGCATTGTCCGCATCTGTACCGATGCCGCCTTTGTTATCGTGGGCTTTGTACTGGGCGGTGTGTTCGGCGTGGGCACGGTGATCTGTGCGTTTCTCGTCGGCCCGGTGGCGGACGTGTTTCTGCCCCGCAACGAGAAGTGGATCCATGCCCTGCTGTGCCGCGTACTGAAAGCGGAGGTGCAAAATGGGGAATAAAGCCATTGTGGCCGGCCATATCTGTCTGGATATTACGCCGGTCTTTCCCGGGGATAAACTGGGTACGCCGGCAGAGCTGCTGGTACCCGGCAAGCTGCTGCACATGGACGGAGTGGACGTCCACACCGGCGGCAGTGTGGCAAATACCGGCCTTGCTATGGCCTTTTTTGGCACGGAGGTGCGCCTGATGGGCAAGGTGGGTGACGATGCCTTTGGCCAGATTATTTTGGATATTCTCCGCCGCCACGGTGGCGGTATTGAGGGGATGAAAGTGGATCCCCATACAGTTACTTCCTATTCTGTGGTGCTGGCGCTGCCGGGACAGGATCGGATGTTCCTCCATGCTCCCGGCGCCAATGACACCTTTACCGCTGATGATGTGAACTTTGACGTGATAGCAGATGCTGACCTGTTCCATTTCGGCTATCCGCCCTTGATGCGCCGGATGTATGAAAACGGCGGCACAGAACTGGTAAAACTGTTCCGCCGGGTCAAGGAATTGGGACTGGCCACGTCATTGGATATGGCGGCCATTGACCCGGCGTCCGATGCGGCCAAAGTGGACTGGCGCAAACTGCTCTACAATCTGCTGCCATATGTGGACTTCTTCCTCCCCAGCATTGAAGAATTGTGCGTGATGCTGGAACGCCCGATGGACGAAAAACCGGAGCGTCTGGCGGCGGAACTGCTGCAAATGGGCGCAAAGGTTGTGGTCATCAAGTGCGGCGAAAAGGGGCTGTATTATCAGACCGGCGACGCGAAAATCCCAGGACTGAGGGGAAAAGACTGGTCGTATCGTCAGGGCTTCCAGCCGGCGTTTCCACCGGAAAAAATCTGCTCGGCCACCGGCGCAGGAGATACCTGTATCGCAGCGTTTTTGACCGCTATGCTGGAGGGACGGCCTTTGGAGGACTGCATCCAACTGGCTGCCGCAACAGGGGCAAGCTGTGTGGAGACATATGATGCTCTGAGCGGCCTGAAACCGTTTGCAGAACTGGAAGAAAAGATCGCCAAGGGCTGGGGAAAGGAGTAAACCATGTTAGCGAATTTGAATGACGTATTGCTGCCCGCACGGGAGAAGAAGTACGGCGTGGGTCTGTTCAATACGGTGAATTTTGAGATGGCACGAGGCGTTTTGCAGGCCGCGGAAAAAGTGGGGACACCCGTTATCATCGGTACGGCGGAGGTGCTGCTGCCCTACGGCCCGCTGGAGGAGCTGTCCTATTTCCTGCTGCCTATGGCAAAAAAGGCCTCTGTGCCCGTAGTGGTACACTATGATCACGGGCTGACTTACGAAAAATGTATTGAGGCGATAAAGTTAGGATTTTCGTCCATTATGTACGATTGTTCCACAGATAGCTACGAGGAAAATGCCAAAAAAGTAGCGGACATCACCGCGCTGGCGCACAGCTACGGCGTTACAGTGGAGGCGGAATTGGGTCATGTGGGCGACAACGAGGGAGCCGGTCAACTCAGCGACCCCGCATCTTATTATACGGATCCCTTACAGGCCAGGGACTTTACAGAGAAAACGAAAGTGGATGCTCTGGCTATCGCCGTAGGTTCGGCTCACGGAGCTTACAAGTTTCCCCCCAAGCTGGACTTTGACCGCATTCGTACCATTCGAAACACCATACCCACACCGTTGGTGCTTCACGGCGGCAGCGGACTGACCGACGAGGACTTCCGCAGAGCCATCGCCTGCGGCATCAGCAAGATCAATATTTTCACCGATATCAACGTGGCGCAGGCGCAGGCGGCACGGGCTGCGCTGGACGGCGGCGCCAAGGATATGACCACCATTATTCCCTATCAGATAGAGGCTGTGGCAAAGGAAACCGAGAAAAAAATGCGTCTGTTTTTTGAGAAATAGGGCAAAAAGCAGCACAGTTCAGGGGAAAGATCTCCAAAAGGACCGGGCAATACTAAAGTCTTCAAGCTCTTTTGTGTTCTGAATCGTTTGCAAATAAAGCTGGATTATCGGGCAATAGGGGTTTATAATGTTTTATTCGCAAGCGTAAGAGGACCTGATGTATGGATCAAACAGACAGACGCGAAAAATCAAACAAGAAAGCTTGGTGAGTCGTTGGCTTCACGATTTAGGCATCGTGTTGGTTGGAGTCATCACAGCCATATTGATGGTGGGCGGTCTTTTCAAAAGCTTGAAAGAGACGCCGCCAAGTGCCGAAACCAAGCCGGCAATCAAAAGCATCCAGCCATCCGCTGCCGAAGCCGTTACCTCGTTCGGCAAGGAAAACGAGCACATCAAATTCCGCACACTCCCTGCCGCCAAGGTCTTGAGCATCTATCATAAGGGGGCCTACGAGAACATCGGCGAAGCCTACGCGTTCCTCATGGAATACGCCGAAAAGAACGGCTATGAGATCGCCGGTCTTGCCCGTGAAAGCTACATAGACGGCATATGGAACAAGGGCTCCGTCAGCGACTGGCTGACCGAGGTACAGCTCCCCATCAGTATGCTGGATCTGTTTTGAAAAAAAGTTAACTCGTGGAGTTGTGTCACACAACCCCACGAGTTTTTTATTCCTCTGCCACATCTGTGCTGATGATAAACCGCTTTCTCACGCCTTGACAAGCTCATGATGCTTCGCTATAATGTAAGGTGACCATTTGGTCACCTTTTGGATGTCAGGAGGCAGTTATGGAAAATACGACAAAAGAAAGAATCTTGGACGGTGCGCTGGTCAGCTTTGCCGCCAACGGCTATAAGGGAACGAATTTGCGGGATCTTGCCGCCGAACTCGGCTTGAGCAAATCCGCTCTCTATAAGCATTTTGACAGCAAGGAGGCCATCTGGAATGCACTGCTGAACCGGATGGAGGCTTACTACTCGGAGCGCTTCGGCTCACCGGAGCATCTGCCGCTCATGCCGGGTTCCTGTCAGGAGTTCCTTGCCATGACCATGCACATGCTGGACTTCACCATGCACGATCCCAAGGTCATTCTCACCAGACGCCTGCTGCTCATCGAGCAGTTCCATGATGAGCGGGCGCGTCAACTTGCCACGCTGCATTTCCTCACCGGCACAAAAGAGATCTACACCAAAATTTTTGCTGAGATGATGAAGCGCGGCATTCTGAAAGAGGACGATCCCGCCATGCTGGCGTTTGCCTTTACCACCCCCATTACCTCCCTCATCCACCTGTGTGACCGTGAGCCGGTCAAAGAGCCGGAGATCCTCAAGCAAATTGAAGCATTCGTCCGGCATTTTATCCAAGCCTATATACTGAAAGAGAAGTGAGGAAAGCAGATGAAAGACATGATGGATTTTCTGTCAGCAGCACTGCCGTGGCTTTGCATAGGCCTGTTGCTTGCCATATTTTTTGCGAGAAGCGCCCGAAAGAAAAAGGGTGATGAAACGAAAGAGAATTATGCCACAGAGGGAATGGCCCTGGGCATGTGTTTCGGCACGGCCATCGGCACGTCTATCGGCAACAATACCGGCATCGGTATGTCCTTGGGGATGCTGTTAGGTCTTGCCATCGGTTCATCGATTGAGAAAAAGAAGAATGATGATGACAAATGACAGGAGAAACAAAATGAACGTAACCTACGAACATAAAAACGAGCTGACTTTTATCGGTTTTCATACCGAGATCGCGCCCGATGAGGGTTACAAAAAGTGCCCGGAATTCTGGGACAAGGAATATGCGGCGAAATACGCCCGTCTTTGGCAGACCATGAAGCCCGAAACGCCGATGGAAGCGGCGATCCTTGAAAACGGCATCGGCATGTACGCCATCTGCGCCGATGGCGAAAACGGCTTTTCCTATTGGATCGCCGGACTTTACAAAGGCGGCGACGTGCCGGAAGGTCTGGAGCTTTTCACCTTCCCGGAAAGCGACTGGGCGATCTTCTCGGCAAAGGGCGCGATTCCGCAGTCGCTGCAAGCACTCAACACACAGGTGTGGAACGAATGGGTGCCGAACATGAAAACGATGTACGAAATCGGCTCGTCCTCCCTTGAACTCTATTCCGCCGGAAACCCTCAGTCGCCGGATTATGAATGCGGGATTTGGGTGCCGATCAAGAAAAAGGATAATTTGAAAATCTGCCAGAGCTGCGGAATGCCCATGGAATCGGAAGAGGTTTTCGGAACGGACGCCGATGGCAGCCCGAATTCCGATTACTGCAAATACTGCTACACAAACGGCGAATTTATCGACAAGGTGTCCATGGAGGAATATATCGAAATGTGCAGTCAGTTCGGCGCACAGGCGGGCATGACCAACGAAGAGATGAGATCCTATTGCGAAAAACTGTTCCCAACGCTGAAACGGTGGAAGCAGTAAACGCCATATCTCTATAACCTCTGCCTATTGCCCCCTGCAACCACCGGTTGACACATTGCAAGCTCTGTTTGGTGGCAGGCAACCGTAAAAAGCCGTAGAATGACACCATCCAAACATCAGGAGGAAGCAAACATGATATTAGCTGACAAAATCATCGAGGAGCGGAAAAAGCTGGGACTTTCCCAGGAGGAGTTTGCAGAAAAACTGTCTGTCTCCCGTCAAGCAGTCTCCAAATGGGAGAGCGCACAGTCCGTTCCCGATTTACAGAAAATCATCGCCATGTCCGAGCTGTTTTCGGTCAGTACCGATTACCTGCTGAAAGACGATGCCGAGCCGGAGCACGGTACAGCGGCAGAAACCGATGCAGACCGCATCTTGCGCCGGGTCTCCATGGAAGAGGCCAACGACTTTATGGCCGCCACAGAAGATCAGAGCAAAAAGGTCTCGCTGGGGGTCATGCTGTGCATTTTGTGCCCTGTCCTGCTGATTTTCCTCAACGGTCTTGTCGAGGGAAACATCGGTGGAATCACGGAAACGATCGCCTCGGTAATCGGTCTGGCGATCCTCTTTCTTCTGGTCGCCGCGGCAGTCTTTCTCTTTGTGCAATCCGCCGCCAAAATGTCCCGGTTTGACTATCTGGAAAAAGAGGAATTTGAAACGGCGTACGGGGTCACCGGACTGGTGAAAGAGCGAAAAACTGCCTATGAGCCTTCCTATATCCGCTTTCTGACGCTGGGCATTGTCCTGTGTGTGCTGTCTCCCCTGCCGCTGATTGTGACGGCTCTTATCAATGAAGCAGACGTTCTTGTCATCTCCATGACCGCTCTGCTTCTTTGCATGGTGGCCATCGGCGTGTATCTGATCGTCCGGGTAGCCATCGTGAAATCCGGCTATGAAATTTTGTTGCAGGAGGGCGACTATACCAAGGTCGAAAAGAAGACGAGCAAAGCCACCGATACAGCCAGCGGCGGCTACTGGTGCGTCATCACTGCGGCCTATCTGGCGTGGAGCTTTATCACGGGAGATTGGGCTACGACGTGGATCGTGTGGCCCATCGCCGGCGTGCTGTTTGTTCCGTTCATTATGGTGGTAAAGCACTTGTGTGGTAATAAATGATATGTTGATGAAAAACGTATTTATCGCAAGCTCGGGTTTCGTGCTACCGACACAGAGCAGACCGTGGACGGGTTAAGGTTTACACCGATGAAATATCAGAAAGAAGCATTTTAATCTATCGAATGATACGATTCATATCATTCATGTGACAGAGCGTTTCTTGTCTTGTTTTTATTCATTTGCTACCGCCTTTACCGTGAATATAGATTACAACTTTGCAGTTCATATATCTTGATTTTCTTTTCTCCTCAGCAGAGAAATTGAGGCAACTGCCATAGTGATCAAAAGTATGATGTTGAGAAATAAAGCATCTATGGAAACGGCCAATGTCGTCCCTATTATTGCGCCTACTGAACCACCTGTTATCGCGCAAAAAACTATTTTCTTATTGTAATTGCCGTCCTTGATCACTCGAATACCGCCGCTGATCGGTGTAACCGCACCCAAAACGATCACCATTGTCAAGGTTGCCATCGGCGACATTCCTAAAATCAAAAGTACAGCGGTTGCAGTAGGTTTCATTGGAACACCAAGCATATTGATAAATCCGATCAACGTAGAGAGAACACATAGAATCACCAAATGCCACCCGCGTAATTCCGTTTGTCCGCCTGATACCCCGGTTGAAAGAATCATCTTCAATACAACAAATACCATGGATAGCAGTAATCCGACCCCCATTGCCGTCCGTATCACACTGCCATTTAGTCTTTTAACAATTTTCGAACCCACTGTACTGCCGATGATTAAGCACAGGGAAAACAAAAGCAACGTTCCAATCTCTACAGATTCCTTGCCCTGTAGAAATGAATAGGCCATCAGGCATCCCGGCACAATGCAGCAGGCAATTAGGTTGTCCGGTATTTGGCTGTCTTTTGACACCTTCCCTTTTTGAAAAGCAATCGTATTCAATAAGAAATCGGAAATTCCGAAAGTAGCCAACAGGTATATCACACTTTCAAGAAGCATCCAGGCAGCGAATTTTCCCGGCTCGCTTCTCCAGTCTTTCCGCCCCACATAGATTTTCGAGAGAATGACAATCGCGTAAACCAGTCCTGCGGCTAAAATCAGTATGGCAATCCCTTTCTGTATATCCATTTCTCCCTCCAGACAAACCTTTTACATTTTCGTGATTTTGCCACATATAAACAAAGTTGTCAATCCTTGTCGGCTGCAATTATCCTGCATTGCCGCACATATTCGGTAAAGCTGCCGCTCATAACATAAGAAGCAAGAGCAATTCAATCCCATTTCGGTGGAAGTCCTTTATATACTGCCCTTTCCGTAACTACAAAATCCATGGGGACATCCCATGAATCCACGTCCACGGCGGGAGCTTTCTGCGCTTCAAAAGCCATCGCACAGATCGCCGCATTTGTGCATTTCGGCAAATAGCGGTCGTAGAAGCCGCCGCCCATCCCCATGCGGTGCCCATCCTCGTCAAAGGCTGTGCAGGGGCATACCACCAGATCAATATCCTCCGGTGCGATCAGATCGGATTCTTCCGGAACAGGCTCCCTTATACCGCAATAGCCGATTTTCCAGGCATCTTCACCGTGGGGCAGTAAGGCAGCCATCTCCGTGTCATTGATGCACATCGGCCAGACAAATCGTTTGCCCGCGGCCTGAGGATACTGCTTGAGGGCGTCCAGCGATAATTCATGCTTCGTGTGTTCATATATCAATACGGTCTTTGCCTGTTGAAATGCCGCGGTCTGTACCAAGCGCTCCACAGCCTGTGCCGACAGCATTTGCCGCATATCGTCCGGCAGGTCGTTCCGATTGTGGATGCCGGTTTTTCGCAGACGCTTACGCAAGGCACCGCGGAACAGCGTCCGTACAGCACCGGCCATATAGAGTGAGCCAAATGCCACCACGCAGCCATCTTTTCCGGCGCAGTCAAGCGCCCGGATGATGCCTTCTTCTATGCTGTCACACGCCAAGGCATGAGCGCCGAGCTTTTCAAGATATAACTGCAAATCCGTTCCCGGCAGCGCACGTCCGTTCAGTGGCGTAACGCAGATGAATTCTCCCGCATAGGGCAGCAGCATGCGCAGGATCGTATCATAGTCCTTATCCTCTAAGACACCCACCAGAAACGTAACCTTCTTACCCGGCAGCAGTACATTCAGACTTTCCGTCAGTGCTTTTGCACATTGAGGATTGTGTCCACCGTCCAGTAAAAAAACAGGATGCCGATGCAGCACCTCCAGCCGGGCCGGCCAGCTGACCGTGGCAAGTCCCTCTCTCACCGCATGCTCCGGGATATTCCAGCCTATGTCCCGCAGTATTTCTATCCCTGTCAACACCAGAGCCGCATTGTGCTTTTGATGCTCACCAATAAGATGCAGATGATATTCCTTTCCGCACCAGACAATGTCCTGCCCATTGAGGTCCTGATGCAGTCCTGTCATCTTCCCAAAGTCCACGCAGGTCAGCGGGACATTTTTTTCTTTGCAGACACGGCATATGACCTCCGTTACCTCCTCAGCTCCATCATAGCAGACACATCGGCAGCCGGACTTGATGATTCCCGCTTTGGCTGCGGCGATTTCCGCCAATGTACTGCCTAAATACTCTGTGTGCTCCAGACCGATGTTGGCAATAACCGCCAGTTCCGGCGCGTCTATCACGTTGGTGCTGTCCAGCAAACCGCCCATTCCAACTTCCAGCACGACGATGTCGCAATGCTCCTGATAAAAATATTCCATGGCAATGGCGGTGACCAGCTCAAACTGGCTGGGATGATCTTCCATCGTCTCAGCAATTTCATAGATCCGCTCCGTCAATTCCGCCAATCGGCTTCCGGGGATATTCTCGCCGTTGATCCGGATTCGTTCGCAGAATTCCTGAATATAGGGAGAGGTATACAGTCCCGTTCTGTAACCTGCGGCACGGAGAATCGCATCCAGCATAGCACACGTACTGCCCTTGCCGTTACTGCCGGCCACGTGAATAAATTTCAGTTTTTTCTGGGGATCGCCCAGTTTCTCCAGCAGTGCAAAGGTGCGCTCTAATCCCAGACGGGTCGTGCTCCAGCCGTAGTTTTCTATGTAAGATACAGCCTGCTGCGGTGTCATCGGGCATTCCCCCTTTGAATGAGCGCGGTTTTGCCGAGCGCACGAATCACTACCGGCAGCACAAGGCCGAACACAGCGGCGCGGACGAGGCAAATACCCAGTCGAACTACCAAAGAGCCGAACACATACGCTTGGGAATAGTAGCCATAAATATGACTGTCCACGTAGATGACAGCGGTGTTCAGCAGCGTGATCAGCAGCTCGTTGACCGCAACCAATCGCAGGATCTGCCGATCGGAGAGATGAAATTCATTTCTCTTTGCATAAAAGCCTGTCAAAAATCCACACAACGCATAAGGCAGCATCCAAAGCGGCGTAGTCACCGTAATGCCGTAGCGCAGCAGTTGATAGATCAGCGTACCGATGCCGCCGATGGCAAGGCCATCAACCGGGCCGAACAGCATGGCACCCAGCAAGATCGGCAGACTTTCAAATGTGATTTTGATGTTTCCCATATCCAGGGACAGATAGCCCAAAACGGCACATACGGCAGCCAGCATACCGTTTACGGCAAGACGCTTTGCACTCATGTTCATAATAAGATAGCCTCCTTTTGCGATACTGTCACAAAAGGAGGCTTTTCATACCCTTCTATGGCAGCGGAAGCGGATACAGCAACGCAGATTTTCCTTCGTCCGCAGGCAACTTCCCATCCTGCGGCACTTAACGCGCTGATCCTACTCTGACAGATATGTATGGTTATTTACTTTTTCAGCCAATTCCGTATCAGCGGAAAACTGATCCCGCCGATGATGTTGCCAAGCGTGACAGTCAGCAGACACAATACGGCTTTTACGCTCCATATACCGGCTGCCCAGAAATAGAACATATCCGCCACGCAGTGTTCGTAACCGCAGAGGATAAATACCATCACGCCAAAGAACAGGGCCAGATATTTACCGATCTCATGGGGATTGTTCTTAAAACCCTCTACCGCAATGTAAATAAAGATATTGCAGAGGACCCCCAGAATAAACAGGCTCAGCAGACTGTCATCGGTTTTGATCCGGCACATAGTCACCGCCCGCTCACAGATACCCGCGATACGGCTCAGGCGCACCATGGCGGCCACGACAGCCGTACCGGTCAGATTGCCCAGCCAAATCAGCGGCAGAGACAGCGCATAGGCCTTATCCTGTTCAAAAACATAGCACACCTTACCGGTAAACAGGTGCAGGCCAAAGGTACACACTGTAAAAAGGCCCACGGTGAAAAACAATGCTCCCAGAATTTTATTCTCTACGGACAGAAATGCCACACCGCCGAAAGCAATGGAAGCACCGGCCAGTATAGCGGACACAAAAATTTTACCCGGCTTCATTGTGCTTTCTCCGCCGCTTCTATCACGTGCTTGCAGAGCACTGCCGTGGTAACGCCGCCCACTCCCGCCGGTACCGGCGTAATCGCAGATACGATGGGCTCCACCGCAGTAAAGTCCACATCGCCGCAAAGCTTGCCTTCGGCATTGACATTGATACCCACGTCGATCACCGTCTGCCCCGGAGATACATAATCTGCCGTGACCATCCCGGCTTTTCCTGCCGCAGCGATCAGAATATCCGCCCTGCGGCATACCGCAGGCAGATCCACGGTTTTGGTATGGCACATGGTAACGGTCGCGTTCTTTGCCTGCAGCATCATGCTGACGGGCTTGCCAATGACCATACTGCGGCCGATCACCGTTGCATTTTTCCCCTGTAGGTCAACGCCATAGTAATTCAACAGCTCCATGCAGGCCTGCGCCGTACAGGGGGGATAACCTACGTCCGTGCCGGTGAATACGCCGCTCAGCGAGCCGGAGGTCATACAGTCCACATCCTTTTGAGGTGCAAGGCATTCACAGGCCGCCTTTTCCATCTCCTTATCCGGCAGCGGGCGGAACATCAGGCAGCCGTGAATAGAGGTGTCATTGTTGATCTCGGAAATAACAGCCAAAAGCTGCTCCTTTGTACAATTAGCAGGCAGCAGAAAACGCTTAACAGCCACGCCCGCTTTTTCACAGCGCTTCATGGCTCCGGTTTCGTAGGAAATATCATCGCCGCGTTCTCCCACACGCACGATAGCAAGGGTGGGAATGGTGTCCTTTGCCTTCAGCGCTTCGGCACGGGCGGCCAGTTCTGCCGTGATCGCCGCAGCGGCAGGAGTACCTTTCCAAAGCTCAGCCATCAGCAAAACCTCCCGTACACGTCCTCGTAGACCCGTTCGGCAATTTTCCAGTATTTCTCCATCTGCTCATCTACGTGCCGGTTGAGTTTTTCCGCATAGGTGCGATCCTTCATGGCCTTGGTGTTCACCTTGACATTCACCGCCGCGCCGTACATAGCGCCCCAGCACAGCACCACACCGGTAGCCGCATCGGACACCGCCAAAGCGCTGCCCTTGTCGGCAAACTGCCGATGCAGCGCGATCATCTCACAGGAGAGGTCTAAAATCTCCATCGGCACTGCCGCCGCCTGACGGAGACATTCCTCCATCACGGTATCCCGATTCGGGTCGTCCTTGGGGATAGCGTAGGCTTTTGCCAGAGGAGCAAAGGCTTCCGCGTCCTTGTCCACGCAATCCAGCAGCTTTTGGCGCAGCACCGCCGCCCGAGCCATCAGCTCCCTGAGATCCTCCTCTGCGTCGGCATACTTTGCCTTACCCACGGTCAGCTCGCCCACCATGCCGCCCAATGCCGCGCCCAACGACGCCACCAGTGCACTGGCACCGCCTCCGCCGGGTACGGCGGCTTTCGATGCCAAGGCTTCCGTAAATCCGGCGCAGCTCTGCGCCGTCAGTTTTTTCTCCATTCCGGCTCCCCCTTTCGTTTTAGAAGAGTCCTGATATTTTCCCGTTTTCGTCCACGTCGATCTTCTCCGCAGCGGGAACCTTCGGCAATCCCGGCATGGTCATAATGTCGCCGGTCAGTGCCACGATAAAGCCTGCACCGGCAGAAACCTTCAGATTTCTTACCTTCACCGTAAAGCCCTTGGGCGCACCCAAAAGGGCGGGATCATCGGAGAAAGAATACTGGGTCTTCGCCATGCAGATCGGCAGCTTATCAAAGCCCAACTCTGTGAGCTGCTTTACCTGCTTCACCGCATTTCCCACCAGCTCCACACCGTCAGCATGGTATATCTTGGTGCAGATTGCATTCAGCTTCTCTTCAATGGAGCAGTCCAGGTCATAAGATTGGCGGAAATCATTGGGCTGTTCGCAGAGACGGACTACCTCGGCGGCCAATGCTTTTCCGCCCTCGCCGCCTTTGGCCCACACTTCGCTGAGAGCCACATTGACGCCCAACTCATTGCAGCGGCGCTCTACCAGCTCCAATTCAGCCTTTGTATCCGTGGGGAACGCATTGATCGCTACCACGCAGGGCAGGCCAAATACTTCTTTGATATTGCTCACATGCTGGAGCAGATTGGGCAGTCCCTTCTCCAGCGCTTCCAGATTTTCGCTGTTCAGATCAGCCTTTGCCACGCCGCCGTGATATTTCAGCGCCCGTACCGTAGCCACGATAACCACCGCGGAAGGTCTCAACCCGGCCATACGGCATTTGATGTCCAGAAATTTTTCCGCACCCAGATCAGCGGCAAAGCCGGCCTCCGTCACTACATAGTCTCCCAGCTTCAGAGCCATACGGGTAGCGGTAATGGAGTTGCAGCCATGGGCGATGTTGGCAAAGGGTCCGCCGTGGATGAAGGCGGGCGTTCCCTCCAGCGTCTGCACCAGATTGGGCTTCAGCGCGTCTTTCAGCAGAGCCGCCATGGCGCCCTCTGCCTTGAGATCATGGGCAGTAACAGGCTTGCCGTCATAGGTGTAGGCCACGATGATGCGTCCCAGTCGGGCTTTCAGATCTGTAATATCGCTGGCCAGACATAACACTGCCATAACCTCGCTGGCCACAGTGATTTCAAAGCCGTCCTCACGGGGCACGCCCTGCATCCTGCCGCCCAGTCCGTCCACGATATTGCGGAGCTGGCGGTCATTCATATCTACCGCACGCTTCCACGTGATCTGCTTCACGTCAATGCCCAGTGCGTTGCCCTGCTGAATGTGATTGTCCAGCATGGCAGCCAACAGATTGTTGGCTGCACCGATGGCGTGGAAGTCACCGGTAAAGTGAAGGTTGATGTCCTCCATGGGTACCACCTGAGCATAACCACCGCCGGCTGCACCGCCCTTCACGCCGAATACCGGTCCCAGAGAGGGCTCCCGCAGCGCAACGACAGCGTTCTTTCCGATCTTACGCAGGCCGTCCGTTAGTCCTACGGATGTGGTGGTCTTTCCCTCACCGGCCGGGGTGGGCGTGATCGCCGTCACCAGAATCAGCTTACCGTCCGGCTCGTCGGCTTTATCGCGCAGCAGTTGATAATCCACCTTGGCCTTGTAATTGCCATACTGCTCCAGATATTTTTCATCTACACCGGCGATTTCGGCAATCTCGGTAATCTTTTTCTTCTGACAGGCCTGTGCGATCTCAATATCGCTTAAAAACGCCATAGTATCGCTCTCCTTTGCAATCAATAAAGCTTGGGAATCTCCACAGCCTTGTTGAAACTGGTGGATTCATCCGGGAATACGCCGGTAACGGATTCTTCGTGGAACTTATTGAAACCTGCCACCATCTGCTCACGAATGTTGGCAAAATGCTTAACGAATTTAGGCTTAAAGCCGTTGTACATACCCAGCAGATCATAAGAAACAAGCACCTGGCAATCCACATCCGGACCTGCACCGATTCCCAGCACGGGAATGCTCAGCTCTTCCGTAAGAGCCTTAGCCACGACCTTGGGAATGCACTCCACAACAATAGAGAACGCACCGGCCTCTTCAATTTCCTTTGCAGCCTTCAGCAGAGCCGCCGCACCTTCGGGAGTTCCGCCCTGCACCTTAAAGCCGCCCACCGAACTGGCAGTCTGCGGAGTCAGTCCGATATGGCCCATAACCGGGATACCGGCATCGACCAGCCGCCGGATCGTGGGGGCCATATTGGCACCTTCCAGCTTGATGGCATCGCAGTTGGTCTCCATCAGCATACGGCTGCAGTTGGCAATGGCCTGTTCCGGACTCTGGTTGTAAGAGCCAAAAGGCATATCGCCGACAACGAAGGTATGGGGAGCTCCCAAGACAACAGGCTTAATATGGTGGATCATATCATCCATCGTAACGCCAACGGTGGTGCTGCGCCCCAACATACACATCGCCAGGGAATCACCCACCAGGATAATCTCCACGTCACTTTCGTCCACAATGGACGCCATCGTATAGTCATAGGCCGTGGTATAAGCAAACTTTCTACCTTCCTGCTTAAATTTCTTAAAGTCAGGAATTGTCATCTTGATTTTTTCCATATTGAATTGCCACCTTTCCTAAAATTGATTCACATTACTCTGATACATATCATAATACACTTCTTGGAATAATCAGTCTACTATTATTTTTTTAACTATTGCGGCCCGCACTACGCGGGCCGCAATAGTTAAGGAGAGGGAAGATTCAAATCGGCTGCAAACCATTTTTTATTTTAGAACCAGCCAAAGCCGAAGAAACTGTTCATCTGTGCAATCAGTGCAAAAGTCAGCAGCACAGGTGCGATCCACTTCATGCAGAACATGGTAAACTTCTTGCTCTTCCAGACATTGCCTTCCAGTTCAATTTCTTCAGCCATCCACTTCGTGCCCAGCTTCCAACCGATGAGAATGGCGGTTGCCAGAGAGCCCAGCGGAATCAGAATACCTTCGGAGAACAGATCGAAGAAGTCCATCCAGCAGAAGCCCAGAGGCTGGATCATACCGTTGGAGCCGAGGCCGTCGAAAGCAACGATAACACCGGTCAGCAGGTTGAATGCCGCCACTGCCAGCAGGATAGGCGTACGGGGAGCTTTCTTGCCCTTTTCAACGCATACGTCGCTGATAAAGGCAACGGGGGCTTCAAACATGGAGACCAGAGAGGTCAGCTCGGCAATGGTGACCAGCAGATACATCAAAGCGCCGAAGAGCGGGCCCACCTTGCCCATGTCGTTAAACACGGTCTGCAGCGTGACAAACAGCAAAGCCGTACCGCCGGTGGGCTCCTGACCGAATGCGAACACGGCGGGGAATACGGCGCAGCCGGCCAGAACAGCGACCAGAGTATCAAAAATGCAAACCAGAACAGCAGACTTCTCAATGTTCTCTTTCTTGTTCAGGTAAGCACCGTAGGTGACCATGATGGCCATGCCCAGAGACAGGGAGAAGAATGCCTGACCGGTGGCCTTACCGAAAACGGAGATCCAGCCGGTACCCTTGAACACGCTCCAGTCGGGCTTGAACATAAACGCCAGACCGGCGGAAGAACCGGGCAGAGACAGGGACTTGATGATAACGATAATCAGCATACCGACCAGCGTAGGCATTGCGTACTTGCAGAACTTCTCAATGCCGGAGGTACCGGTATACATGATCACAACCGTCAGTACAACAGCCAGCAGGGTCAGCAGAGCAGCTTCCCAGCCGTTGCTCAGGAACTTGGTCCAGTAAGCAGCGGGATCGCCGCCGTTAATGCCCCAGCTTGCACCAAACAGCGTGCCGATGTTGCCGATGAAGTACTTCATACAGTATGCCGTCAGAGTTGCGCAGAAGCCGGTGATCAGAAGAATGGAAGCCGCACCGGCCCAGCCGATCCAGGAAGCGCCCTTGGATGCGCCGCGATAGCAGGCTACAACGCCCTTGCCGTGCTTACGTCCGATAACGAACTCACCCTGCATGACGACGAAACCCAGACAGGCGACAATGACCAGATAGCAAAGCAGGAACGCAAAGCCGCCGTTGCTGCCCATCTTATAGGGGAAGCCCCAGATATTACCTACGCCGACGGCAGAACCGACAGCGGCCATGATAAAGCCAAACGATGAAGCAAATTTATTGTTTTTCATGATTATGTTCACTCCTTCTATTATTTTGTTTTAGGGGTGCGTATCATTTCAGTATTTGCGGCATTGTCGTGGTTACTTGCAAACGGTTACCCAACCGAACTTGTCTTCATAGTTGCCCAGCTGGATATTCAGCAGCCGGTCATACAGATACTTGGCCTTGGGGCCGATCTCGCCGTTGTTGACCACGATCTCCTCGCCCTTATAGCACAGCTTGCCAACAGGGGCCACCACTGCGGCGGTGCCGGTACCGAAGGCCTCGTTCAGGCGGCCCTCGTGAGAGGCCTTGACCACTTCATCAATGGACAGGCGGCGTTCTTCGGTCTTAAAGCCGGCATCCTTTGCCAGTTCCAGAATGGAATCACGGGTCACACCGGGAAGGATGGTGCCGTCCAGCGGAGCGGTAATGATGGTGTCATCAATGACAAACATCATGTTCATTCCGCCGACTTCCTCCACATACTTGTGCTCTTTGGCATCCAGCCACAGCACCTGCTCATAGCCCTTCGCCTCAGCCCGGGCAGCTGCCAGCAGGCTGCCGGCATAGTTGCCGCCGCACTTGGCAAAGCCGGTGCCGCCGGGTGCCGCACGAATGAACTCCTCTTCCACATAGATGTTTACGGGATTCATGCCGTTCTTAAAGTATGCACCGGAGGGAGCACAAAGGATAAAGAACAGATATCTGCTGGAGGGATGAACGCCCAGGAACGGATCAACGGCGATCATGGCAGGACGCAGCACCAGAGATGTACCGTAGGCATGAGGTGCCCATTCACGCTCAACATCTACGATGGCATTCAGCGCTTCCAGATACATATCCGGATCCATGGTGGGCATACACATACGCTCCGCGGACTGATTCCATCTCTCCGCATTCTTTCTGGCGCGGAAGAACAGAATGTCATCGTTCTTGCTGCGGTAGGCCTTCATGCCTTCAAAAATCTCCTGGCCATAGTGCAGTACCGTAGCGGCAGGGTCCAATGCCAAATCGTGATACGGCTCGATGCGGGCATTATGCCAGCCATTCTCGGGATCATAGTCCATCAGGAACATATGATCGGAGAAATACTTACCGAAGCCAAGCGTCCCGGCTTCTTCCTGAGCAAGAGGCTTTGCGAATGGTTTGGTAGTACGAGTAATCTTAATATCCATGCATTTTCTCCTCTTCTTTAAGATTAGACCAACCATATTTTTATTTTGGTCCTACCACATATTGTAAATTAGTTCGGCTAATTTGTCAATCGAAAAGTTCTTTTTTCCTTTTTCCCCAAATATTGCTGTATCAAAATGTGTATTTCGCCCAAAAAATCTGGATGCGCGCCTCCCATTTCTCAACTTGCCCTACCAAAACAGCAGAGCGGTGATGTATCATCATACATTCACCGCTCTGTCTGAGGCTATTTATTTGTCAAACGATATAGGTTATCTCTTCTGTGGATTTCTCTTCCTGCATAGAGACTTCACCGCGTTCTTTCATGACATCTTTCAAATCCTTCAGTGCCTGCATGAGATGGTGTCTGGCTGCCAATGCAGCGCCCACCTCATCCCGCTGAAGGAGTGCTTCCGCAATGAGCGGATGGTACTTCAGGGTATTTGCCTTGTTGCGATCCTCATCCATCATAACATAGCCCAGATGTGCCGACTGGTGAATGGACGGAATAACCCGGATAAAGCCCAGATTATGGCTGGCCTCCGCGATGGAAGCGTGAAATTTGCGGTCTGCTTCTGACCATGGCTGACCTGATTTGATCAGTTCCCGGCACAGTCGGTCATAGTACAGAATATTCTGAATCTCCTCACTGCTTGCTCGCTGAACAGCCATCCGTATGGCTGCACATTCCATGACCATGCGCATCTCATAAAGGTCTTGCATCAGTTGATAGGGTTTATCTTCCATTGCAAAACCAAACGGATCGCCGTCTGTACCGGGATTAGTGGCAACATATGTACCGCTGTGGGGCTTGGTCACCAAAATGTGATTGGCGTTTAACACCTTGATTGCTTCCCGCAATGTATTTCTGCTGACTTGAAATTGCTCTGCCAGCTGACGCTCATTTGGCAGGCGTTCCCCCGGTAACCATTTTTTTTCAGATAGAACTGCATCTGTCATTCGGCTAACAACTAATTCTATTGTGGAATTTCTTTGCACAGTATTAGCCCTCCTATGCTTAAACCATTATAATAAAATTACATTTAACACTAAATGCATGGCGGTCAGTATTATCCTGCTATTTCTCAGCGAGAATTGTAACCGCTCATTATTCCTCATCAGTTTATCATGGTTCTCCGAAAATATCAATACAAGCCTTATTCGTAGCTTCACATAAATGCAGTGTTATACTGAAAACCATTTCTTCATTTGCCTTCATATCCCATCTTTACTATCCGGTTGTACAGGCTGCAAGTCGTTCAGTCCCGCTTTCAGGGCATCGTAGACGGCCTTTTCCTGCTTATTCAGTTGATTATAATAATACCCCGCCACGACGCCCACTTCCTTTCTGCCCCCATTATAACGCATCTATCCCCAATAGTCGACCATAAAGTGTGGCGATTTTTGTTGTGTGTCACTCCCCCGCATGCTATAATTACCCCATCAAGACACGCAGGAGGGACAACTATGCTTGCCTATATCTGGCCGATGGTGCTCATCATCGCTTCGAATACGGTTTATCAAATCTGCTCCAAGGGCATTCCCGGCAACGTCAGCCCGTTTG
>CALCRH010000173.1 GCA_937894515.1 uncultured Clostridia bacterium
GCTACCACCTGAACCACGTGTTCACCCAGCTGCCCTATGCCCTGACCGTTGCCGGCGTATCTTTCGTCAGCTTCATTATTGCCGGTCTGATCCAGAACGCAGCAATCTGCCTGATCATTGCCATCGTTCTGATGGTGGGCACTTTGCTGGTGATCCGCGCCATCGTGGGCAAGCAGCACAAGGGTATGTTTGAGGAAATGAAGGAAGCCAACAAGGCTCTGGCCAACAAGTAATTTCTTGCTTACATGAAAAAAGAGAAAACCACTCCCTTAGCGAGAGTTTTTCTCTATACAAGAAAATCCCCGTTTGGAGTTCTCCAAACGGGGATTTTGTCGTTATGAAATGCGTTTCAAAGATTTTTACAGACCACCACGGTCAGAAGCCACCGCCGCCATGAGAACTGCCGGAGGACGATGTGTGGGAGGAGCTGCTTTTACTCTCCTTCTTCGTCTTGGTAATCGTGGCGTACAGGAAGTGGTCGTACCCACGGGTGACGGTAAGAGAATGATCTACCACATACGAATTCGCGTTGGCGGCATCGCTGACGGATTTGAGCTGCTTTTTCAGCTTACCGGTGTAGGCAAAGGCACCGATGAAACCGACAACAAGTGCGATCAGCCCCATGATGCCGAGGTTGCCCGTCCGGTGTGCTTGCAGAACATTGCCGACCAGATCCGGGAACAGACTTACCGCCTCGTAGTAGGAACCGTTGAGCAGGAGCGGCGTCAGCTCTGCGCCGATATCGGAAATATCCTCCGGGGTGATGCGGTCGATGCAGCTTCCGGCGGTGGAGAGCCAACTGTTGCCCCTGGTATAACAGCCGAGTGCGTCCAGGTTCACCAGCAGCAGTGCGCCGTCCTCGGCGTAGCCGTTGTAGTCATAATAGTCGTCTGCAAAGGTCATTCGGTCGTATTCCGTGTCGATCCCGCTTGCCAGAACGACCACAAGGTCGAGGGCGTTCTCCCGGCTGAAGGAACCCAGCTTTTCATCCAACGCACGCTCCTGTTCCTCGGTGAGAACGTCCGCCTGGTCGTTGATATAGGGATAAGGGGAGGCGGCGCAGATGCTCACGCAAAAGACGGTCAGCAGGAGCGCGGCAAAAAGTGAAACAATTTTTTTCATATCGTCAGCCTCCCGTCATCCGATGAAAAAGCGGACAATGTATGCGATGATCACACCCACCGGAATGGAGGCCAAAAAGGACAGCAGCCAGTATTTCCGGTAGAGCTTCTGATCCATCGGCAGATTGCCTACGAACTTGCCGGTCTGCCCGTTCATGGCGAAGAGGTATTTTTCCCCTTTCCACGTGGTGTTAAGCAGCCACACCGGCAAAAGCGCGTATCTGGCGTTTCCGTTTTTCAGGTCGATATGGGAGTCCCGCACGGAGACCGACTGATAAAAGCCGGTGATGGTGCCGGAGAAGGCGTCCTCGGTGCTGTGCTTGACCCGGTTGTTGATGCGGGGAAGATCGTCCTGGGCGGTCACATCGTATTTGTCCGCCAGGTAGCCTGCAAAATAGGCCGGGTTGAAATCCACCGCTGCGGTCAGATCAAAGGGCTCCAAAGAGTCCATCAGGTCGTCCGGCATTTTGGAGGAGCCGTCTACCGGAATGTTCTGAAAGGCAACGGCACCCTCCCGATAGATCTCATAAAAGCTGGTCTCCGTATAGTGATACTCGCTGGTGGACCAAGACCGCACCTTGGTGGCGCTGTACTTGACCGCGCCGTCCACATCGGCGTTATACAGCCAGAAGGGGACATAGATGCCCTTGATCTCATCAATATGGGCGTCCCGCTTAAAGGCTTTCGGCAGCAGCTTTTTGCCGGACAGGTGTTTTGAAAATGCCGCCTTTGCGGCTTTTTTATCCAGTTGGAACGGGATGATCAAGTCCGGCCTCAGGAGTCCGGTGAAGGTTTCGTTGAGTACCACGTTATTCCCGCAGAAGGGGCAGGTGGTGGCGCCTGTGTTGACATCTGCGAGGATCTCGCCGCCGCAGGAGTGACAGACATAGGAGCGAACGGAAGAATCCGCTGCGTCCGTCCAGCTTTGACAGGAACCCTGTTTCCAGCCGTCCATGTGATCGCCGGCCTGCACTGTTGCATCCGTTTCGGCGATCTCCTGTAAGACCTCAATGTCAAAGTCGCTGTCGCAGTACGGGCATTTCAGCCGCTGGGATCCGGCATCAAACGCCAGCGCACCGCCGCATGACGGACATTTGTATTCCTTCATGGTTTGCAAAGAAGCACCTCCCAAATGAATTCAGGGCTGTTTTGCGGTGCAAAACAGCCCTGTGCTATTATTGCTTATCGCTATCGTCAAAAACATCTCCGCATTCCGGGCAGAACTTGGGAGGCTTTGTGGGATCTTCCGGCACCCAGCCGCACTTGTCACAGCGGTACAGCGGTGCTCCCTTGGGCTTGGGGCTGCCGCAGCTCTGGCAGAACTTGCCCTGATTGACCGCACCGCAGGAACAGGTCCAGCCGCCCGCTGCGGGCTTGGGACTGCCGCATTCGGGGCAGAATTTCCCGGTGGCTGTGGCACCGCAGGAACACCGCCAGCTATTGGACTCGGCTGTTGCGCTCTGCTGCTGCCCCATGGCATAGAGGTTTTGCAGATTGCCTGCGCCGCCGCCGGCGTTCATGGCCATGCCCATGCCCATAAAACCGGTCATGGCGCCCGCCGTATTCTCGGCGGCTTTCCGCATGGCATCCGCCTGAGCGCCGGCCAGATTGGCGGCCGCCATAGTGGGATCTTTGTACATGGCAGCTCTCTGGGCGTCCTTGATGAGCTGCTGATCCTCTTCGGGCAGGGTGACGGAGCCGAGAGCTACCGAAACCACCTGTAAGCCCCGCAGCTTTCCCCATTTCTCCGAGAGGGAAGCGTTCATAGCCTGTTCCAGCTCGCTGGTGTGAGCAATGATTTGGTTGGGACGGATCTCCATATCGGAAAGTCGGGCAAAGGCGGGCTGCAGCGCGCTGATAAACTCCGTCTTTAACTGGCTGTCCAGCTCATCGCGGGTGTACTCTTCGGTGACGTTGCCACAGACGTTTGTATAGAAGAGGATGGGGTCGGAAATCGCATAGGAATAGACGCCGTTCATCCGAAGGGATACATCAATATCCAGGCCGATCCGATGGTCAACCACCCGGAAGGGGATGGGATTGGCTGTGCCGAATTTGTTGTCGACCAGCTCCTTGGTGTTGAAATAATAGACCCTTTGATCCTTGCCGGTAGCGCCGCCCATGGTAAAACGAGCGCCGATATCCTTAAAGGTGGCCTTCAAACTCTCGCCGAATTTCCCGGTAAACAGACTGGGAGCCAGATCGGTTCGATAGGTAAACACGCCGGGTTCCGCACAGACCTCCACGACCTTGCCCTGCTCCACGATCATCATACATTGACCGTCTGCCACTGCAATGCCGGAGCCGTCGCTGATCACATTGTCGCTGCCCCGGGTATTGGAGGATCGTTTGCCAACCTGCCTGGCACCTTTACGCATCAGCACATCGGCGGGTAATGCGTCACAGGTAAAGAATTCCTTCCATTGATCTGCCAGGCTTCCGCTGACAGAACCAATTGCTGCTTGAATCAGTCCCATAAAATCACCTCATCATGATAGTTCTGGTATGTTTTTTATTCGAGGGAAACGCAAAAATGCTGTCTTAGCTCCAAGGTCTTTCGGCTTGACGACAAGCCCCTGGATATGCAAAATACAGAATACACTTCGCTTTTACATTTTATTTGATAATACCGGTGATGTCAATGGGCTGTGTGAAAATCGCGAAAAGGAGGGTAAAATGTGGGAAGAGCAGGAGAGCAGTTCTACCAACAGGAGGGATTGTTGGACGAAAAAAGGAAAGACGGAGGAGAATTTTGACCATTCTCCCGGTCTTTCTTCCATTTTTCCGGCACATAGGGACATTCCGTTGGCGCATAGGCTTTGACGAAAGGGGAATCGTCCATGCTGAATATCCTTTTATTGCTGTGTAACAGCCTGTTTTTATCGCTTCATCTCACCGGAAATGCAGGTTCCTTTCCCAAACCGCTGACCCGGGAAGAGGAAGCGGAATGTCTTGCCCTTGCAGCGCGGGGGGATATGGATGCCCGAAATCGGCTGGTGGAACACAACCTGCGCCTTGTGGCGCACATCATCAAGAAGTATTATACCCAGTCGGATCATCAGGAGGATCTGATCTCCATCGGTACCATCGGCCTGATCAAAGCGGTCAATACCTTTCAGGCGGATAAGGGGATCAAGCTGGCCACTTATGCCAGCCGCTGCATCGAAAATGAGATTTTGATGTACTTTCGCGCCCAGAAAAAGCAGCAGGGTGAGGTGTCGCTGTCTGATACCATCGAGGGCGATGGAGATGGTGATGACCTGTATTTGAGCGATGTGGTGGGCAGTGAGGACACCATGCTCTCTGACCTGCAGGATCGGGACGATTGTATTCTGGTGCGGCAGCTGGTAGCGCGTCTGTTAGATGAACGTGAGGCCGATGTAATTCGCCGCCGTTATGGACTGGACGGCACCGTCCCCCAGACCCAACGTGAAATAGCTGCCGACTATGGCATCAGCCGCAGCTACGTCTCGCGGATCGAGAAGAAAGCCTTGGAAAAGTTGGAAGCGGCTTTGCGCGGGAAGATGTAAAAACGATCCCTCGGAGCGTCCGAGGGATCGTTTGACGGTATTCTTATTCTGCCGGTTCACCCAGAACCAAATTGTAGTAATCATACTGAATGACTGCTTTGGCGTAGTTATACTTGGCATTCACCATATTGTTGACCACAGCCACATAGTATTCCGGGACAGTTATGCCGGGATTTGGTGTAAATACGCCGGTTTTCGCCTCATAAATGCCGGCGCAGGTCGCCCAGCTGTTGCCGACTGTTGTCGGCAGAACGACAAGCGGCATATTGGACGAAACCGCAGATGACGAATACGGCGCCAGCAGATCACGGCCCGACAGCAGACGGGAGTCATAGGAAAGCCCGAACAGGTTCGACAGAGTAGGCACAATATCCACCGCAGAGCAGGGGATCCCTACCTCCACCGGCTGTTCCATGGAACCGCACCACAGGATCAGCGTATTGCGGTAGCGGGAGGTATCCTGCTCGGAATCGCTGATTCCGCTGAGTTCCTGATAATAGTCCCGATTCTCCTCTACCAGTGCGTAGGGATAGTGGTCGGCGCTCATGCAGATCACCGTATCGTCCAATGCACCGGCCTCATCCAACCGTTCCATCAGATAGGTCAGAGCCGCTTCCAGTTCCAGATTCGCGGCAATATAGCCCTGTACCGGCTGGGAAGCATTGGGATAGGCGGCCACAGCCTCTTCCCGGTTTTTGGCGGCCATGGAGTTGCCCCAGCCCCAGTTGGCATGACCGCTAACGGTCATGTAGTAGGCGTGGAAAGGTGTACCGTTATTCACATAGGGCTCCAAGTATTCGTCCACCGTTTTTTGCATCATTTCCAGATCGGAGTAGGGCCAGTTCTCCAAACCGCCGCCGGTCAGGGAGAGACCGTTGCCAATGCCCACGTAGTCATATCCCAAATTTGGATGGGTCTTATCCCGATCATAATAGGTGTAGCTGTTGTTGTGCCATGCTTTGGTGGTATAGCCAAGGGCGGAAAACTGATTCCCCAACGCGAATGGCATGGCGTCTTGTGCGCTGACATAGAAGCTGACCTGATTGTTGACCCAGGTGGGAAGCAAACCGGTCATGACCGCAAATTCGCCGCCGGTGGTAGACTGTCCCCAGGCGGGCTGATAATAGTTGTCAAAGACAAATCCCTCATGGCTCAGCCGATACAGTGTGGGGGTCAGATCCTCGGAGATCACATAGGGACAGAAGGCTTCTGCCGTAATCAGAATCAGATTTTTCCCGGCAAACATACCGGTATACTCATTTTTCTGTGTAGGCGCCTTGGCGTTAAAATAGCGGTGCATTGACTGCATGGTTCCGCTGCTGGAATTTACAAGACGCTGGAAATCAATGGTCAGCTTGTTGTAGTCATATAAAACGGCTTTGGGGTGATCCACACTGCCCTGATCGATCAGAAAGTCAATATCGACCGTGGGCAGATCGGGCATGCCGAAGATCGCATACTCCGTTTCCAGACGCAGGGTGGCGGTAAGCCCAAACTGCGGTATGGTATCGTTGGCGTTGAAATTGTAGGTATATTGGGCCTGATGGGAGCCAAAGCTGCCGATCAGCGAGCCGGCCAGCTGGAAAAGAACAGCAAGAATCAGAAGAATCCATCTGACGGCACGGCGTTTTCGCTGCATCGGGATGACTGCCTTGCGGCAGAGGATCAAAAAGACCGGCGGCAGCAGAGCCAGCAGGATAAAGGGAATGCGGGCCAAAACGACCTCAAACATGGTGCCGCTGAAGTCATGAAGCACATTGCCGGTCATGTTTGCCATGTACCCGACACCGAAGTAGATTTTAAAGTAGCTCTTACAGCAGTATTCCACACAGACAAATACCGTCCACAGCACCGTGAGAACGATAGCACAGACCCGGCTGACCTTGCGCTGGGGCAGAAGATCAAAAAGCAGGGTCAAAAAGAAACCGGCTGCCAGGGCAAACAGAATGACAGGGAACAAAGCATCGGTAAAAAAGGGGTTCTCCCTGTCAAATATACGCAGCAAAATCTCGTGGTAAACGAGAGCTGTGGGAAAGAACAGACTTGTCAACCCACGGCGTGACTGCTTTTTCTTTTGCTCCAAATGCTTAGGAGCAACCGTAGTATCCATAGATATTTCCTTTCGGTTAAACCGACAAAATCCGGCAAATTTCGTACAAAATATCATAGCATGTTTGTCCCGACTTTGCAATCGTGGAGAAAAAAGTTTACAAAAAAAGGGGGGGTACATTCCGCGGAATGTACCCCTTGATAAGAATCAGTCGTCCCAGCCGCTGAATTTTCCGCCGTTTCCCAAGAAAATGGAGCTGTTGCCGTATTTACTGCGGATAGCGTCCATAGCCTACATGGTTTTAGATTGCCGTCAAGCATGACGGCAAACGCCTTTTCGATGGTTGACAAGAAGCTTGTGAAGTGCTACAGTAAATTTACAAGTTTCTTGAGAGGAATATTATGAAAAGGAAGTGATAATTTGGCGAAACATTCAGACCCATATTGGAAGTCCAAGGAAGCGTGGGACAAGCGTTGTCTCATCACGGTAAGCACCCATTTAAAGCTGACAGACCGTGCTTTCCTTGATTTGTATTGTCAGCGGCACAACACAACTCCTTACAAACTCCTCTTGTCTTATCTGCATGATATTGTGTCGTTGGCGAAAATGGAAGAAGCGCAACAAAAGCCGTTTCTTCCTGCCTGACTTCCATTGTGTCACATGGCGCAAGGGCTACGCAAGTCGGCTGACGCCGACCCTTGCGCTCATGTGCCGCAAGAAGTCTGCGGCAGAAAGAAGCCGCAGAAAGGAAGTGCAGAAAATGAAGAAATCGAACTACAGCTTAGGAAACAAGATACCAAACGCCATGCGGCGGGAAGTGTATCGGAGAGACGGCTACATGTGTGCCTTGTGTGGCGACCCGCGAAAACTGGAAATCCATCACTACCGCCATAGGTCGATGGGCGGTGTGACACACCCCATGAACCTGATTACCCTCTGCCCTTACTGCCATGCGGTGATACATCATCAAACGGCACCCATTGCAGACTTCATGGACGCGGAAGAACTGGACCAAGCATGCGCTGAATATCTGGGGGATTATTACCAAGGACAAGGCATGGATTGGTATGTGTGGGACGGTTGAAAAGCCGTCCCTTTTTTTGCCGAACTTTTCCGATGTTTTCCGAAGTTTTCACAAAAAGGAAAGAAATGGAAAAAATTCTCCCGCGCAGAGCCGCCCCACGAACAGCGAACGAACGCCGCTGACGCTTCGCGACAGCGGCTTAGGTGGAAGCAATCAGGAGAGTTCTAACGAAAGGTGGTACAGGGCTGACGCTACGCGACAGCCCACGAAAGGAAAGAACGAAAAAGGTATCTCACTTCGCAAAACCTTTCCTTGTCGGCGGGTGCCGAAAACCCGCCGGAAATGAAACGAATGTTCTACCAAAAGGAAATCTCCGGCGGTTTCCGGCAACCTCGCCGTCTGCGGAAAAGGCATTGCTGTTCGAGAACGGTACAAGGCTCATTTTAAGATTGAACAAAATAAGCATTATTGTTCAATCCTTTGCGGGGGACAGGATTTAACAAAATGAAAATATTTTGTTCAATCTTCGCGTCTTAGGTTGGTGGTGGTTTGGTAGGTAATACTCGCGTGCATAGGTGCCGCCGTCCGGCAAGATGAAAATGCTACGCAATTTCCTTGCCGACCGGCGGGGTCGCGGTCTTGAGACCGCTCCAAGGTGTGGCGGGAAACCCGCCACTTTTAAGCCGGCATGGTCGTGTCATGTTTCCCTCGGGCTTGCTATCGGGCTTTCAGCCCTCAACGCTTCGCCCTCGGGAAACAAGACACTCCCGCCGGAACGTCCATAGAAAATGGAGCTGTTGCCGTATTTACTGCGGATAGCGTCCATAGCGGATTCCAGCTTTTCCTGCTTTTCGTTTTTGATCTGTGACGTGCCGTTTAACAGATCCATCTGCTCGTAAGATGTGGCGGAATCGGTGAGATACAGCGCCGTTACCGTCAAGGCACGGATCGGTTCCGGTGCGTGCCATGCACTCTCCGTCAGCTCCAGTACACCCCGGTAAATATCGTGCATCAGATGGGTGGGTGCGGCAAGCTGCTTTTGCCGGGAAAACTGTTTGAAATCGGCGTAACGGATGGTAACGGAGACGCCGTTGCAGTAAAGTCCGTACTTCCGCAGCCGCATGGCAACGCTGTCACTCAGTACACCCAGCCCGGTACGAACTTCCTCCCATCGGGTCAGGTTTTGGGGAAATGTGGTGCCGTTGCCAACGGATTTTACCTGTTCCTGTTCATGCTGGGGCCGAACGGGACTGTGATCCAAACCGTTGGCGTAGTCATAGAGCTGTCCGCCCATTTTTCCCATCAGCGTCTCCAGCATTTCCCGTTTGCACCCGGCAAGCTGTCCGATGGTCTGGATACCATACTGGGCCAGGATCTTCTGGGCACTTCGTCCTACAAAGAGCAGATCTCCCGCCGGCAGAGGCCATACGATCTCCTGCCAGTTTTCCCGGGGAATGACCGTGGTGGCGTCTGGCTTTTTATAGTCGCTGCCCAGTTTGGCGAAAATCTTATTAAAGCTGACCCCAACGGAAAGGGTCAGGCCGAATTCCCGGTGGATCCGGTTGCGGATCGCATCGGCGATGGCCTTGGGATCGTTGCCGAACAAGTGCATACTGCCGGTAATATCCAGCCAGCTCTCGTCAATGCCGAAGGGTTCTACCAGATCGGTGTACTGCCCGTAGACGGCGTTTATTTTTTTGCTGTACTCCCGATAGAGACTGTGGTGGGGCGGCAGAAGGATCAGTCCCGGCGCTTTCTGTTTGGCCTGCCAGATCGTCTCGGCGGTTTTCACACCCAACTTTTTTGCCGGCTCATTTTTGGCGAGAATGATACCGTGGCGGGAATCGGGATCGCCGCAGACCGCCACCGGCAAGTCCTGTATTTCAGGGTGGGACAACAGCTCCACCGAGGCATAAAAGCAGTTCAGGTCGCAGTGCAGGATCACCCGGTCAGCCATGGTTCCACCTCCTTTTTTCTGGATTATAACATAGTTTCTTTCAGATGAAAAGCCGCCTTTCCCGGAGAAAGGCGGCGGAAAGCTTTATTTGTGCAGCAGAGGGGAGAGCGGCTTGTAGATCAGGAAGCAGATCACCACATCTAATGCTCCTTTGAACAGGGTAAAAGGTACATTGAAAACCAACAGGCAGTTGAACAGAGCGTTCTGGGTGGGGATCTGGGCGATACTGCCCAGAATTTCCTGATAGGCCCCAATCATATCTTCCAAGGGCATATGAAAGATTGTCACATAGGCGGGATAGACCAGAAAATAGTTGATGGGCAGGCAGATGACTGCCATGGCGACTGCACCTACGATGGAGCCGATGAGCGCATTTTTGCGGCTTTTGCGGCGCTTATAGAACAAGCCGGCGGCCAAAGCAAAGACGGCACCCAGCAGGAAGTTGGACAGTTCCCCCACGCCGGCGGAGTAGCCGAAAGGCAGATGGATGATATTTTTTACCAATTCGATCGCCATCCCGTAGATCGGCCCCAGGGAGAAGGTGCCCAACAGGGCCGGCAGGTCGGAGATGTCCAGCTTGACAAAGGAAGGCATCAGGGGGATAGAGATTTCAATAAATTGCAGAATAAAGGCGATTGCTGTCAGCATGGCGGCTACGGCCAAATGGTGTGTTTTGCGCTGATTTGTCATAAAAAATACCTCTTTTTGTGAAAATACACCTTGGAATTGTCTTCCAAGGTGCACGCATCAAAAAGAAGCATTTGCAAAATGCCGTACACGCCTTCTCTCATCCAGACTGTAACTGTCGGTATCGGAATTGCACCGATTCCTGCGGAAAACCGCTCGCGGACTGTACCGCCGGTGGGGACTTGCACCCCGCCCCGAAGACAAATGATCCAGTTGTGTTACCCCTATAATACACGATATTTCGTCAGATTGCAAGCGAGAGTTTTTCTTCTTTACAAAATAGAAATTTTGTTCTATAATAGCGGCAGGAAATGAGGTGAAAACCTATGCCGGCCAGACAGGAAAGCTGCTGCTTTACCGGGCACAGAAAAGAGAAATTACCCTGGGGGGATAACGAATATGACGTGCGCTGTACGGCGCTGAAAGAGCGGATCCACGAAGCCGTGGAAACGGCTTATACCAACGGGTTCCGGCATTTTATCTGCGGCATGGCCCGGGGCTGTGACACCTACTTCTGCGAGGAGGTGATGGCCCTGCGGGCAAGGTGTCAGGACGTGACGATAGAGGCGGCAATACCGTGCCAGGAGCAGGCAGATAGATGGGGCGAAGAGGACCAGGAACGGTACTGCGATCTGGTGGAGCGATGTGACTATGAAACCGTGGTACAAACCCGATATTCGCCGGGCTGTATGCAGCGCAGAAACCGCTATATGGTGGACCATTCCACCCTTTTGATCGCCGTACATGACGGACAGAGCGGGGGTACGCGGAACACCATCGAATACGCATTTTCGAGACAGATTGACGTGGTGATTTTGCCGGTTACCATTGAAAAAACAGACGAGATGTGGTAAGATCAAGCGCGGAAATTCCGGCAAGAATTTTTCCCAAACAGGAAAAATTCTTGCCAAAACGGAAAAAATAACGGAAAATTCAGAAATGAGGAAAAACACATGACGTACACCTATATTCCGAGAGGAACCTGCTCCCGTAAAATGACGGTGGAAGTAGAAAACGATATCATCAAAGATGTGAAGATCGAGGGCGGCTGCAGCGGCAATTTGCAGGGCATCAGCAGTCTGGTGCGGGGCATGAAGGTACAGGATGCCATTGACAAGATGAAGGGCATTCGGTGCGGCTTTAAGAACACATCGTGTCCGGATCAGTTGGCCATTGCCTTGGAGCAGACGAGAGAACAGTAAAAAAAGACACCCGGGAGGGTGTCTTTTTTCAGCTTGTCAAAAAAGCCAGAGGCTTTTTTGACAAGCTGAAAAAGCACAGCATTTTGCATTCTGCAAAATGCGAAAAACGGCTGATTTCAGCCGTTTTTTGTGCTACTATTTCATTCGAGGCGGGCTTTTGCCCCCTCGAGCTCCCCCGCTACTCTATCATTCGTAAGCTTTCGCTTTTTGCTTCAAGTTTTTTGACAGTCTGAAAAAAAGACACCCGGGAGGGTGTCTTTTTTAGTGAAAAGTGAAAAACGAAAAGTGAAAAGTTGCAGTGTCCGCGAAATGGATTTCGCGGACGGTTGAAAAGGTGGGACGATGTGGGCATCGTCCCCTACGGAGGACGCGGAAACGCGGGCGGACAGAGTCGCCGCTACGAATTTAATGGGAAAAGGGGAACAAGTTCCACGGATAATCTGCCGGCGGGGGACAGGTGACATCCACCGGCTTGCCGGTAACCGGGTGGGAAAAGGCCAGATGATATGACCACAGAGCGGTAGAACAGTCTGCCTTACTGCCGTAGCGGATATCGCCCAGCAGGGGCAGCTTGCGGTGGGAGAATTGAACACGGATCTGATGGGTCCTGCCGGTATGGAGCTTGACCCGCACCAGAGAGAAGTCCTCGGTGCGATCCAATTCCTGATAATCCAGCGTGGCTTCCCGCACCCCTTTACGCATCCGATCCACCACGAAACTCTTGTTGGTGCGGCTGTCCCGGAACAGGAGATCGGTCAGGGTATCGGCGGCCTTTTCCGGGTGACCCCGGAGGACGGCCAGATACTCCTTGGTGATCTGATGCTCGCTTATTAACGCGGTGAGTTTTCCGGTGATCTCTTTCCGGCGGGAGAAGAGCATGACACCGCCCACGACCTTATCCAGACGGTGCACCGTGGCGATATAGTCAGACTGACCAAGCGCCCGGTAATGCTCTCGCAGGAGCTGAGGCATACAAGGGGCGTCCGGGGTGTCTTCGCTGAGTACGCCCACCGGCTTGACGGCAAGGACCAGATGCTTATCTTCGTACAGAATCTCCATAGGTTAAAACCTTCTGCCCCGATAGCTATGGTGGCGGTACCGCCTATCTCTGGCGCGGCCGTAACGGCGCTGGCGATGGATCATTTTCCACCAGGCAACAAAAGCGATGATCAGCAAAATCAGAATGAGCAGCGCGGTCTTGACGATTTTCAAAGAAAAGAAATGCTCCACATTATACTTCGCGGTAAGAAAGCGGCTGGCTGTTACATCGTTCATGGCCAGCAGAGGGACGGTGGCATATTCCGTGCCGTTATAGCTCAGGGTAATGGCGCCCAGTTCATCACCGGCAATGACGGGAGCATTGACGGTATCGCTGTAAAGGGTAACAGTGCGCTCCAACTGCTCCGGCTCTACATCGTTGGACAGGACTGCGGTGGCGGTATAGGCCGGGTGAACCACCACATAATTGGTCTCTTTGCTCAAAGCCACAGGAACCTCCTGAATGAGATCCTCCTCGTTCAAAACGACCTTGGTGGTAAAGTTTTCAAAGCCCCAGTCAAACAGACGAACGGTTTCCCGGAAACTCATAATGTCCGTGCCGCCATGGTCGTCCGGCGCGGTTTCGGCACCCAGAACAACACTGACCAGCGTGCGGCTGCCCTTGGTAGCAGAGGCCAGCAGACAGTGACCGGCAGCATCGGTGGTGCCGGTTTTGATGCCGGTGGCGTAGGGATACTGATAGCCGGCATAGCGCCAACCGTCCAAGAGAGAATTGGTGGTATGTAAGGCGCGGACGTGGTCACACTTATTGGTGGGTTGGATATTCTTCCAGGTGGCAGAACAGATATAGCGGAAGTCCTCATACTGCATGGCGGCCTGCGTGATGAGCCAGATGTCATAGGCAGAGGTATAATGGGCGCTGGCGGTCAGGCCGTTGGTGTTGGCGAAGTGGGTATTCCGGCAGCCCAGAGCCGCTGCCCGCTCATTCATGGCATCCACAAAGGCGCTGACGCTGCCGCTGACGGCCTCGGCCAGAATATTGCAGGCTTCATTGGCGGAGACCACCAACATACAGTACAGCAGATCTTCCACAGTCATCTGCTCTCCGGCTACAATGGCGGGATCGGCATTGCTGCCGTCCCACGGCAGACCTACCAACGCAGAAGCACTGGCAGTGATGACCTGATCCATGCGGAGATCGCCCCGATCCACAGCCTCAAGTACCAGCAGGGAACTCATCACCTTGGTCAGGCTGGCGGGGGGCAGTTCCTGATGGGCATTCTGCTCGAAAAGGACGGTACCGCTGTCATAGTCCACCAGAATGGCGGCCTTGGCATCCACCTCCATGGTCTCGATGGCAGAAGCGGTGGCAACTAACATCTGGGAGCAGGAAAGGACAAATATGAAAAAAAGAGAACAAAATCGGCGTAATTTCATGATGACATTTTCTCCAAGATTTGATACAATAAAAACAATATGAAACAACATGATCGTATTCTCAAATATTATATGCAAAAAGGGGCGGCTCGTCAACAGTGAGTGGGATAGGAAAATTCACCAAAACGGAAATCGGCCTGCTGCTGTTGGCGGCGGTATTTTTCGGCGGCATGACCGCAGTGCATTTTACGACACATCAAACCCATACAAGCGGCTATGAGGTGACCACCGCGCTGCGGCGGGAGATCCGAGCTGCGGCGGTGGAAAAGGTGAACATCAACACCGCTGACGAGGCGGAATTGATGGCACTGCCGGGGATCGGCGAGACACTGGCGCGGCGGATCGTGGACTATCGCAGCGAAAACGGGTTCTTTGCCGACCCGGAGGAGCTGCTGGCTGTGCCGGGGATTGGCGAGAAGACGCAGCAGGGACTGCGGGACTACATCACTTGGGAGGTGACGGAATGAAAATACTGGTGGTAGATGACGAAAAGCTGCTGGTGAAGGGGATCAAATTCAATCTGGAGAACGAGGGCTATCAGGTCAGCACGGCCTATGATGGCGCTGCGGCAGTGGAACTGGCGAAAAAAGAGGACTTTGACCTGATCATTCTGGATCTGATGATGCCGGTGCTTTCCGGCACGGAGGCGTGCATGAAGATCCGGGAATTTTCAGATGTGCCGGTGATCATGCTGACGGCTCGCAGCGAGGATGCGGACAAGCTGATGGGCTTTGCCTGCGGTGCAGACGATTACGTGACAAAACCCTTTAATATTCTGGAGCTGAAGGCTCGGATCCGGGCGCTTTTGAAGCGGGCGGTACCCAAAGCGGAGACCGAAAGTGAGCCGGAGCAGGTGACGGTGGGCGAGCTGAGTCTGGATACCCGGCAGCGAGTGGCTATCCGGGACGGTGAGGTGATCGAGCTGACCGCCAAGGAGTATGATCTGATCGAACTGTTAATGAAGAATCCGGGGAGAGTCTATTCCCGGGAGAGCTTGATGGATCTGGTATGGGGCTATTCCTATGCCGGAGATTACCGCACGGTGGACGTACACATTCGCCGTTTGCGGGAAAAACTGGAGCGGGTCAGTGCCGAACCGACACATATCATGACCAAGTGGGGAGTGGGTTACTATTTCAAAGGGTAAGACCAGCCTGCAATTTAAGTTCGGTATCAGCTATATCCTGATCATTGCGGCAGTTCTGATCCTGCTGAACACCTATCCGCTGCTGGTATCCCAGAACCTGGTGTTCAAGTCCAAGGAGACCGGCATGGCGGGCTCGGTGAAGGTGGTGGAGGCTGCCCTGAGCGGTTTGGAGGAGCTGACGGTGGACAACGTGGCCCAGGCGCTGGGTGGCATGAAGGAGACCGGCGTGAGCCGCATTCTGGTGACGGATACCGCCGGACGGATTCTCTACGACACACGCGAAAGCGGCGGTGCCGTGGGTCTGTACGCCTTTTATACGGAGATCGTGCAGGCACTGGCCGGCAATGATGCCTTTTACTGCGCCTATGACTCTGACGCATTTTTGAGCCGCATGGCCTCCCCGGTGGTCTACCACAACCAGATTGTGGGGGCGGTCTACGCCTATGAATACGACAGCCAGCAGGCCCAGCTGTTTCACAGCTTCCAGTCCAATATACTGAAAATCTCTGCGGTGGTGGCACTGGCAGTGGCGGGCCTGAGCGTGATCCTCAGCCGGATGCTCACCGGGCAGATCAGCAATCTGCTGGTGGCCATCCGCAAGGTGCGGGAGGGCGCCTATACCCACCGTGCGGCGGTGACAGGTACTGATGAGATCGCACAGATCGCTACGGAATTCAACAGCCTGACAGACCGATTGCAGACCACCGAGGATGCCCGGCGGCGCTTCGTGTCCGATGCCAGCCATGAGCTGAAAACGCCTCTTGCCGGTATTCGGCTGCTGACGGACAGCATTTTACAGACGGATAATATGGATACCGCTACCACCCGGGAGTTCGTGACCGACATCGGGCAGGAGGCGGAACGCCTGACCCGTATCACCGAGAACCTGCTGCGTCTGACCCGGCTGGACAGCGGCAACGTGGAGAAACCTACGCTTGTGGCGGTGAGCCCGGTTTTGGAGCGGGTGGTACGTATGCTGGGACTGGTGGCCAAGGAAAAGGGCGTGACGGTGAGCTGCGAGACTGACGACACTGCGGCCATCATGGGCAGCGAGGACGATCTGCACCAGATTTTGTACAACCTGATGGAAAACGGCATCAAATATTCTGCGGCGGACGGCTTCGTTCATACCACCGTGACGGTGGAGGGGGAAGAAGTGGTGCTGCGGGTAGAGGACAACGGCATCGGCATTCCCGATGAGGATATGGGTCATATCTTCGAGCGATTTTACCGGGTGGATAAAATGCGTTCCCGGGCTATCGGCGGTACCGGTCTGGGGCTTTCCATTGTGCGGGACACCGTGGAAAAACGGGGCGGCAGTATTGCGGTGAGTCATCGGGAAAGCGGCAACGGTACGGTATTTACCGTGCGTCTGCCCCTTGCAAAAGGAGGGCAGGACGCATGAGAAAATGGATTTCAATAGGCTGCATCATCGCCCTGCTTTTGACCATGGCGGGCTGCGGCGTAGCCCAGAAGATCCTAAACGAGGAACAGTTACAACTGTATTATCCGGCGGTGCTGTCTCTATCCCGGGGCGGCGATGCCATTACCAGCGTGGGCGTTTCCTGGGGGAGTCTGTCCCAGGAGGACAAACAGACACAGGCAGAAGAAGTACTGGCTCTTTTGATGGGAAAATGTCAGGAAAAGGAGTTTCGTTCCCCGATTCCCAACGGGACGGCACTGTTGAGCTGCGAGGTCAAGGGCAGCACGGTGTATGTGGACTTTTCCGCGGTGTACGGACAGCTCAGCGGTATGGATCTGACTCTGGCCGACTACTGCGTAACATTGTCCCTGACCCAACTGCCGGGCATCTACGCGGTTCGTATCACCGTGGCGGGACAGGAGCTGGCCTATCGGGATACCAACCGCTTTATGGCCGGTGACGTGCTTTTGAGCTCCACGGAGGACGTGGTACGGACGCTGGCGGTGCGGCTGTATTTTCCCAACGCAGAGGGCGAATTGGTCGCCCAGGAGCGGCTGCTGCAGTTGTATGAAGGAGAGACCCGGGCGGGCGTGATTGTAAATGCGCTGCTCTCCGATCCGGAAAGTGAGGATTTACAGCGCCTGGTACCCCAGGACTTTTCGGTGCTGTCTGTGCGAGTGGAGGATGGCATTTGCTATTTGAACCTGCCTCGGAGCGCGATGGAGTTGATGGAGGAACAGGAAACCACATGGATCTACGGCTTTGTGAACTCCCTGTGCGAACTGGAGGACGTGAGCGAAGTGTGGTTCTTCGTGGACGGCGAATATCAAAACAGCTATACGGCGGTAGAGTAAAAAATCACACCCAGGAGGGTGTGATTTTTTCAGCTTGTCAAAAAAGCCTCTGGCTTTTTTGACAAGCTGAAAAAGCACAGCATTTTGCATTCTGCAAAATGCGAAAAACGGCTGATTTCAGCCGTTTTTTGTGCTACTATTTCATTCGAGGCGGGCTTTTGCCCCCTCGAGCTCCCCCGCTACTCTATCATTCGTAAGCTTTGGCTTTTTGCTTCAAGTTTTTTGACAGTCTGTAAAAAATCACACCCGGGAGGGTGTGATTTTTTTATTGAAAAGTGAAAAATGAAAAATGAAGAATTGTGGTGTCCGCGAAATCTATTTCGCGGACGAATTGAAAAGGTGGGACGATGTGGGCATCGTCCCCTACGGAGGACGCGGTACGCGGGCGGACAGAGTCGTCCGCCCCTACGGGGGGAGATTTTGCGGGCGACCGCAAGGGTCGCCCCTACGGATCAAGCCAATAGGTACTGACCCAGACCGACGAGGACGGGCATGGTCAGGACGGACAGCGCCGTCTGGACGGAGACCACGCTGGAGGCCAGGGCAGAATCCGTATCGAACCTGGCGGAGAACAGGGACAGCAGCGCTGCCGGCGGGGTGGCTGCAGCAATGACCAATGCCATGGCAACAGCGGAATCCACCCGCAGTATCAGGCACAGCGCAATGGTAAGCAGAGGCATCAGAATCAGCCGCAGCAGCAGGGTCATCCAGGCGCTTACCCCCCGGAAAGCGGTGCGGAAATCCGCATGGCTCAGCTGGTAGCCCAAAATCAGCATAGGAACCGGGGTGTTCAGATAAGAAAAATAGGTGACGGGGGTGAGAATGACCTCCGGCAGGGAAATGCGGAACAGATAGAGCAGCAGGGCAATCACCACGCCCAGCACGCCGGGGTTGAGGAGAATGGGACGCAGGGACAGCTTTTTGCGGTCACCGGTCATGAGATAGACGCCCCAGGTCCAACCCAGCAGGTTGAAGATGACCACATAGGCAGAGCCGTAGAACACGCCGATGGTACCCAGAAGCGCAGTCATCATGGGATAGCCCATAAAGCCGCAGTTGGAGAAAGTGGCGGCAAAGCGGAGGGTGGGAGACCGCTTGGGGTCTTTGTCCCGGATCAGCAGGCGGGACAGCAGGGCACCCAGCACATGAATGGCAAGAGACAGAACCAATGCCGCACCGAAGTTACCCAGATCAGCGGGAACCAGCTCCCGCTGGAACGCTACGATCAGCATGGCGGGAATGGCGGTGTACATCACCACATTGCTCATGCTGACACTGCCCTGCTCGGTGATGATCTTGGCCTTGCCCAAAATATAGCCAACCACCATGAGAAGAAACAGGATCAGAACCTGCTTTCCCGTGGTGAGAAAAGACGCCAAAATGCTCACGGTGTTACCTCCTTCACAACGGATAATCGATCGCGTTTCAGTTTATCATAATTCAAGGAGAAGTCAAGCAATCAGGTGTTGAGTTATGGGATCTTTTGGCGTATAATATACACTTGAGAAAAAATGGGAGGGTATCGCCATGAAACTGATGGTATTAGACGGCAACAGCATCATCAACCGGGCCTTTTACGGAATCCGCCCCCTTTCCACCCATGATGGCCTGCCCACCAATGCGGTATATGGGTTTATCACCACGCTGCAGCGGCTTCTGGACGAGGAAAAACCGGAGGCGCTGTGTGTCACCTTTGACCGGCACGAGCCTACCTTCCGCCATGAGGCAGACAGTGCCTACAAGGCTACCCGGCATGGAATGCCGGAGGATCTTGCCATGCAGATGCCGGTACTCAAGCAGGTGCTTGCCGCCATGGCCATTCCCTGCTATGAGATGGTGGGCTATGAGGCAGACGACCTGATCGGTACCATCTCCCGCAGGTGCGAGGCGCAGAACTGGGAGTGCGTGGTGGTGACCGGCGACAAGGACAGCCTGCAGCTCATTACCGACAAGACCAAGGTGAAGCTGGTGTCTACCCGTATGGGGCAGACCACTACAAAGGATATGACCCCGGAGAGCTTCCGGGAGCAGTATGGATTTGACCCCGTCCACATGATCGACCTGAAAGCTCTGATGGGGGATACCAGCGATAACATTCCCGGTGTGCCGGGGTGCGGCGAAAAGACCGCCATGGCGCTGGTGCAGGAATATGGCAGCATTGACGCGCTGTATGCCGCCATGCCGGCGGTGAACGCCAAGCCCGCCATGCTGAACAAGCTGAAAGAGGGGGAGGAAAGTGCGCGGCACTCCTACTGGCTGGCCACCATCGTCACCGACGCACCGCTGGACTTTGACCCGGCGGAGAATCTGCGGCAGCCGTTCCGTCCGGAGCTGTACGACCTGTTTTTACGGTTGGAGTTTTTGAAGCTGATCGAAAAGTACAATCTCAAGCCTACCGGCGAAGCGATAAAGCCCCGAGAGGAGACGGTGACGGAGATGTTCACCGTGACAGAGAGCGCAGAGGCGGAGAAGTGGCTCGGTAAGTGGCGGGGCTTGGATGGCGTGACGGTATATTTTCTGCCCGATTTCAGCGCGGTGGCGGTGGACGATGACGAATCCATGGTGCAGGTGTTCAGCGGCAGCTATACCGGGGACTGGAGTGCCTTTTTACAAAAGCTGTGCGCCGGGGATATTCAAAAAACCAGCCACAACGTGAAAGACCTGCTGCGCGGCCTGCTGGAGCAGGGAATCTGGGGCGAGGGATTTGTTTACGATACGGCTCTGGGTGGGTATCTGCTGGATGCTACCGCCGGGGATTACGACATCGGGCGGTTATTTATCGCGTATTTTAACGCGGAATTGATGAAACCGACACATTTGGAGCCGGATGCGTTCTCCCTGCTGGGAGACACGGCCATGGCGCAGGCGGCGTTTGCGTCCTACTGCACGGCGATCGCCGCGCTGCGGGAGCATCAGGAGCCGAAGCTGCGGGAAAATGATATGTGGCGGCTGTTTGCTGAGGTGGAGATGCCGCTGTGCGCCGTACTGGCGGAGATGGAGCAAAACGGAATGCGCTGCGATGCCAAGGCGCTGGGGCAATTCGGCGTACTGCTGCAGACCCGCATGGAGGAGTTGGAGCAGGCGATTTATGCCAAGGCGGGCAGCCGGTTCAACATCAACTCGCCCAAGCAGCTGGGGAAGGTGCTGTTTGAGGATTTGCAGCTGCCCCACGGCAAAAAGACCAAGACCGGATGGTCTACCAATGCGGAGGTGCTGGACAAGCTGCGGTACGAGGCGCCTATTGTGGCATCGGTGCTGGAGTACCGACAGGTCAGCAAGCTGAAATCCACCTATGCGGACGGTTTGCTGAAAGCCATTGACACCGATGGCCGGGTACGGACCAGCTTCCAGATGACGGTGACGGATACGGGACGGCTTTCCTCCCGGGAGCCGAATTTGCAGAACATTCCCACCCGCACGGAGCTTGGCAGCGAGATCCGGCGGCTCTTTACCGCAGAGGAGGGCTGGGTGCTGGTGGATGCAGACTACTCCCAGATCGAGCTGCGGCTTCTGGCGCATATCGCCGGAGATACGGTGATGCAGGAGGCATTCCGCTCCGGCGAGGATTTCCACACGGTGACGGCGGCCAAGGTATTTCACACGGACAACGTGACGCCGGAGCTGCGGCGCCGGGCCAAGGCGGTGAATTTCGGTATCGTGTACGGCATTTCGGCGTTCTCCCTCTCCCAGGACATCGGGGTGACTGTGGCCGAGGCCAAGGGCTATATGGACAGCTATTTTGCCACCTATCAGGGGGTACGGCAGTACATGACCGATGTGGTGGAAAAGGCAAAGCAGGACGGTTATGTGCAGACCCTGTGGCATCGCCGTCGGGAGCTGCCGGAGATCAACAACGCCAACTTCAACCTGCGATCCTTTGGGGAGCGGGTGGCGCTGAACATGCCTATTCAGGGTACTGCGGCGGATATCATGAAGCTGGCCATGGTGCGGGTGAGCGACCGTTTGCACGCGGAGCAGTTACAGGCGAAACTCATCATGCAGGTGCATGACGAGCTGATCGTGGAGTGTCCGGAAAATGAAAAAGAAACAGTAGAGAAGATTCTCACCGAAGAGATGGAGCGGGCGGTGAGCCTGTCCGTACCGCTGATCGCCGAGGCACACAGCGGGAAAAACTGGTTGGAAGCGAAAGGCTGAGTATGTATGCGATGATCCTTGCCATTATTTATGTGGCGTTTATCAGTATGGGTCTGCCGGACTCCCTGTTGGGAGCGGCGTGGCCGGTGATGCAGGGCGGACTGGGGGTACCCCTGTCCTATGCCGGCATTCTGACCATGACCATCTCCGGCGGCACCATTGTGTCAAGCCTGCTGTCGGATCGGCTGATCCGGCGGTTTGGCGCGGGAAAGGTGACGGCGGTGAGCACCGGCGTGACAGCGCTGGCGCTGTTTGGTTTTTCCGCCTCTTCCCGGTTTTGGATGCTGTGGCTGTGCGCCGTGCCCTATGGCTTGGGCGCAGGCTCCATTGATGCGGCCCTGAACAACTATGTGGCACTGCACTATTCCTCCCGCCACATGAGCTGGCTCCACGCTTGCTGGGGCGTGGGTGTGACCATCAGTCCCTACATTATGAGTGCGGCACTGACAGCGCAGAAGGGCTGGCAGAGCGGCTATCACACGGTGGGCTGGATCCAGATCTGCCTGACGGCAGTGCTGTTTGCCACACTGCCTCTTTGGAAAAAGGTGAAGTGGCCGGCGGAGCAGGAAGAAGTCAAGCCCAAGCTGCTGTCCATTCGGGAAGCGGTGAAGATCCCGGGTTTTCCCTGCGTGATGATTGAATTTTTTGCGTTTTGCGCGGTGGAAAACTGCGCGGGACTGTGGGCCAGCACCTATCTGGTGGAACACCGGGGAGTGGGCGTGGAGACCGCGGCCCGATTTGCCTCGTTGTTCTACACCGGTGTGATGGTGGGACGGTTCTTAAACGGATTTATCGCCGATCGGTTTGGCGACAAGAAGATGATCCGGACAGGCATCTGCATCATGCTGGTGGGTATCGCTATGGTGGCGCTGCCCGTACGGGCCGATCTGCCGGCTCTGGCCGGACTGGTGGTCATTGGACTGGGATCGGCACCGATCTATCCCTGTATCATCCACTCCACTCCTGCCGATTTCGGACGGGAAAACTCCCAGTCGCTGGTGGGAATGCAGATGGCCAGTGCCTATGTGGGCAGCACCTTTACGCCGCCGATTTTCGGCCTGATTGCCCAGCACATCAGCGTGGCACTGTATCCGGCCTATCTGTTGTTTTTTACCCTGCTGGTATTGCTTATGACCCGACTGTTGGCAAAAGCGCTGGCAAATAAGAAGGAGGCAACGGTATGAAAGGACTGCATAAAATATTTTTTGAGACCAAAATGACCTGGCTGCGAGTCATTCTCTTGGCTGTGGGGTCGGCGATTTTGACAGCGGCGGTGCTGCTGATCCCGGGGTTGAAGGAGACCTCTGCCAGCTACCTGGGCGTAACGCCGGAGGCGTGGTTTGTTTTTGCACTTATTATTGTGATGAACTGCGAAAAACCGCTGGAGGCGGCGATAAAGACCTTTGTGTTCTTCCTCATCAGTCAGCCGCTGATCTATCTGATCCAGGTGCCGTTTTACGACAGAGGGTGGGAAATTTTCATGTACTACCCCTACTGGCTGAAGATCACGATTCTGACCCTGCCGGGGGCGGTGATCGCGTGGTTCGTGAAGAAGAACAATATCGTCAGCGCGCTGGTTATGGCGGTGGCGACTGGTTTTATCGGCGTGACATTGGTGGGAAGCGGCTTCACGGTGGTGCAGAACTTCCCCGGGGAGCTGATCCGCACGGTGTTCTGCCTGCTGGAAATTCTGGTCTTTATCTTTGTGTTACTGAAAAACAAACGCAACCGCATCGTGTGCGCCGCATTGACGCTGGCGGTGATGGCGGCGTTTGGCTATTATAAGATGAGCGGCAGAACGGATATTTATCGGGGGTATTATGAGCTGCCTGCCGGACACACATGGGAAATTCAGGACACCGAGGGCTATATAGGCAACATAGAGATCGGGGAGAATGGTTTGGAGATCCTTGCCAAGAAGTACAGCTATGAGACGGTGATCGTGGTGAATGAGCTGGGCGAGGAGATCGAGCTGTATATGGTCTATTCGCCGGATGGGGTATTGGACATTATGAGGCAATAGTAGGGCGGCACCTGTGTGTGCCGCCGCTGTGGACGGACGAGATGATGGCGGGACACATGGGTCCCGCCCTACGAATGCGGGTCGATGTGGGCATCGCCCCCTACGGCGGGATTACGGATTGCGAACCAGTGACATCGGCCACTGGTTCGCAATGACAGGTTTATTTTGTACCGATAAGCAATGGTAGAATGGAAGATTCATATGAATGAAAGAAACATCAATATTGTACCAATGAACGCCGACCATCTGGAGGAGCTGGAAAAGCTGGAGCGCATCTGTTTTTCCCGCCCCTGGTCCAGGAAGATGTTGGGGGAGGAACTGGAGAACGACTGCGCCGCCTTTCTGGTGGCGGAGGAGCCGGAGACCCATCGTGTGTTGGGCTATGCGGGCGTGCTGGTGATGGCCGATGAGGGCTACATCACCAACGTGGCGGTGTTTCCCGAGTACCGGCGGCAGGGCATTGCGGCCCGGATCATCAAGGTGTTCTGCGACTTTGCAGCAGGCAACCACTTGTCGTTTCTGACCCTGGAGGTGCGGCCTACCAATACGGCGGCCATCGAGCTGTACCGCAGCTTCGGATTTGAAGAGGTGGGCAGGCGGAAGAACTACTACGATCTGCCCAAGGAGGATGCGCTGATTCTGACGCGGTATTTCGTCTATGAGGAGGATTTGCAGAAATGAAGATTTTAGCCTTTGAGTCCTCCTGTGATGAGACCGCCGTGGCGGTGGTGGAGGATGGCCGAAAGGTGCTGTCAGATGCCATTTTATCTCAGGCGGATATGCACGCCCTCTACGGCGGCGTAGTGCCGGAGATCGCGTCCCGAAAGCACGTGGAGGCCATTGCAGGGCTATGCGACAAGGCGCTTGCCGATGCCCATCTGACCAAACAGGACATGGATGCGGTGGCGGTGACCTATGCTCCGGGGCTGATCGGTGCGGTGCTGGTGGCGGTGAGCTTTGCCAAGTCCGTGGCTTATACACTTGGCGTGCCGCTGATCCCGGTGCATCATGTGCGGGGACACATCGCCGCCAACTATCTGGCCTTTCCCGACTTACAGCCGCCCTTCGTGGCGCTTGCCATCTCCGGGGGCAATACCCTGATCGTGGACGTAAAGGACTATACGGACATGACTGTTTTGGGCGCCACCCGGGACGATGCGGCGGGGGAATGCTTCGACAAGGCGGCGCGGGTGCTGGGGTTACCCTATCCCGGCGGCAAGCCGATGGATGAACTGGCACAGCAGTCCCGGGGCGGCAAGTACGAGCTGCCCAAGGTACATGTGGACGGGGCAGAACTGGACATGAGCTTTTCGGGGCTGAAGACGGCGGTAGTCAATTTGGCACACAATGCCCAGCAGAAGGGGGAGCCTCTGGATCCATGCGCCCTGGCACGAGATTTTACCTGTGCTGTCAGCGAAGAGCTGGTGCCCCGGGCCATGCGGGCGCTGGAGCTGACCGGATACAAGACGCTGGTGGCGGCCGGCGGCGTGGCAGCTAACTCCATCATTCGCGGCGACTTGGAGAAAGCCTGCCGAAAAGCCGATGTAAAGCTGTACCTGCCGCCCCTGAAGTGGTGCGGCGACAACGGCGCCATGATCGGTGCCCAGGGCTACTATGAGTACTGTGCCGGTAAGACGGCGACCCTGGATCTGAATGCCTTTGCCACCATGGATCTGGACGAAAAGTGAAGATTTGACATATCAACAGAGAAAAAACCCACGAACGAAAATAGACGTCCGTGGGTTTACTCTTTTGCCATAAAATTATATTTTTTTGTGTTATGTTGCCTGAGAAATTTTTGATAGGGAAAACTGTCGAATATTTTTGCATTATGTAAACAAAAGCGGCATTTTTCAAAAAGAGAAAAGTGGGTTTTCGGGTTTGACAAAAATCGTGGATTTTCCGTAAAAGCATTGAAATTACAAGAAAAATTGAGATGTGGAAAAGATAGTGGAAACTGTGGATAACTCTTTGTAGTAAAAAGTTATGATAGGTATTATGTAAAATTGTATGTAAAGGGGTAACACCGTCACAAATATGGTAAAAAATGCAGTAAAACCCGATATTTGTCGAAAAACCGCGGGTTTTGCGGATTGGCAATTTTGCCGAATAAAAGTGCAAAATTATGAGAAAAAGCGGCATATGTCCGGAAAAAAAGAAAAATGGAAAGAATGATTACATTATGTATAATTGGTAAAAAGAAACTCGCCGCGTGGAAGCGCGGCGAGAGGTCGATTTATTCTTCGGTAAAGTGAACGTGGGTGAAGATATGGTCGGAACAGAAGCAGTGGTAGCCGGCACATTTGCTGCAATAGCGGAAATCCAGATCCGGGTAGTCCGTATCGGTTTTGCCGCAGACAGAGCACTTGTGGATATAGCCCTTTTCCTGCTTGGCCTCCTTTACCGCCTTTTTGAAGTTGACGGTTTGGGGGCGGGTTTGATAGCGGCGGCGTTCGGTCAGGTAGTGTACCTCAGGGTAGATAAACACGGCGAAGTTCAAAAGGGCAATAATGGGCTGTACCACGCCGTACCAGGTGCCATGAACAGCATAGGTGATGACATCGTAACCGATCAGCACCACATCGGCAATGGCCAGCCACTTCATCTTGATGGGAACAATAAAGAACAGCAGGACCTGGGTATCGGGGAACAGGCAGGCAAAGGCCAGGAACATGGACAGGTTGATATAGTACGTACCGCTGATGGCCAGATTGACCCCGCCGATCAGGCTGGCCACGGATACTGCGATGACCGTCAGCAAAACCCCGCTGAAGTAGTAGAGGTTGAACTTGGCGGTACCCCATTGGCGTTCCAGAGTGGAACCGATCCAGTAGTAGAAGTACAGCTCGACAAGAAGCATAAAGGGGCGGGCGGTGTTGGGTACAAAGATGAAGCTGACAATGCGCCAGACTTCACCGCGGAGCAGGGCGTTCAGATTGAAGTTCAGAAAGTCCAAGGCGGAGACATCGGTCAGGAACATCCGCAGAAGAAAAATGGCGGCGGTGCCGATGACGATGTAACGCATCAGGTTGGAGATGCCGAATCGGGGGTGCCTGGCGCAGAAGCGATCCACGGCGTTGTAGAGATGTTTCAAGGGGGAATCCTCCTGTGTATTTTTTTCCTATGGATGGGATTATACCCTATTGAGCGGGAAAAGTCATTAAAAATTTATAAATTGTGGGAAGAAAGGCATGTTGGGCTTGACAAAAGGCGGGAACCTGCTACAATAACGTTTGAGCAAAGTCCCAAAACTGAATACCTTATCGAGAGTGACGGAGGGATCGGCCCGATGAAGTCACGACAACCTGCCTTACGGCAAGGTGCCAATTCCGACGAACGAATCGAAAGATGAGGAAGCGCAAAAGATACTGCCACGCCCTGTCGGTTCGATAGGGCGTGTTTTTTCGCTTTCCAAGCACGAAAGGAGAAACTTTACCATGGCAAGACGTTTATTCACCTCGGAGTCTGTGACCGAGGGGCATCCCGACAAGATCTGCGATCAGATCAGCGATGCGGTACTGGATGCGATTTTAGAACAGGATCCCAACGGCCGCGTGGCCTGTGAGACCTGTGCCAGCACCGGCCTTATTCACATTATGGGAGAAATCACCACCAACTGCTATGTGGACATTGCAAAGATCGCCCGGCAGGTGGTGTTGGACATTGGCTACGACTGTGCCGATTACGGCTTTGACGGCAATACCTGCGCGGTGATCACCAATATCGATGAGCAGTCCGGTGACATCGCCATGGGCGTAGACAAGAGCCTGGAGGCCAGGGAAAAGGGAGACGCCGAACTGGATAACGGCGCCGGCGATCAGGGCATGATGTTCGGCTATGCCTGCGATGAAACGGCAGAGCTGATGCCGCTGGCCATTAGCCTTTCCCACAAGATGGCCAAGAAGCTGACCGAGGTACGCAAGCAGGGTCTTTTGCGCTATCTGCGTCCCGATGGCAAGACCCAGGTGACGGTGGAATATGATGAGACCGGCAAGCCGGTGCGGGTGGATACGGTGGTACTGTCTACTCAGCATGATCCCGATGTGACCCTGGAGGAGATTCGCCGGGATATGATCGACCTGGTGATCAAGCCCACCATTCCCAAGGAATTGCTGGACGAGAATACAAAGTTTTATGTAAACCCAACAGGGCGCTTTGTGATCGGCGGTCCCCTGGGCGACAGCGGTCTGACCGGGCGGAAGATCATCGTGGACACCTATGGCGGCAGCGCCCCCCATGGCGGCGGTGCGTTCTCCGGCAAGGATCCCACCAAGGTGGATCGCAGTGCGGCCTATGCGGCGCGATGGGTGGCGAAAAACGTGGTGGCGGCAGGCTTGGCGAAACGCTGTCAGGTGCAGCTTGCCTATGCCATCGGCGTGGCAAAGCCGGTGAGCGTGCTGGTGGAGACCTTCGGTACCGGTACGGTGAGTGACGAAAAGCTGGAGGCGGCGGTGAACCGGGTGTTCGACCTGCGTCCCACGGCGATTATTCGCGATTTGGAATTACGTAAACCCATTTATCGCAAGCTGGCGGCCTATGGACACATGGGTCGGGAGGACCTTGGCGTGGCCTGGGAGAAGACCAACCGGGTGGAAGCGCTGAAAGCGGCACTTGCAAAGTGAAAAAAAACTGATATAATAGAGGAGTCACCGTGAAGTGACTCCTCTATTATCCGGGTGTAGCGCAGCTGGGGACGTTTCCGAGCGCCGCCGGTGGCGGGTGAAGCGAGGAAAAAGGAGTGGCAGCAACACGGCGATTGGCGAGCAAGCGCTGCTTGCGAAGACAGAGCCGATGTTGCAACAGGCAGCGCGCCCGTTTCGGTGACCGATAAAAGCGTGCATGAAGTGAATATCCGGGTGTAGCGCAGCTGGTAGCGCGGGTGGTTTGGGACCATCAGGCCGCAGGTTCGAACCCTGTCACTCGGACCATCATAGATACCCGGCTTTGATATCTGATCAAGGCCGGGTATCTATATTTTTTATATGGTTTATTTTCCACGGGTGGTGACCAGCCATACGCCCACCAAAATCAACGCCGCACCCAACAAAATAGCGGCATTGAACGGCTCATGCAAAAACACGATACCGGCAAAGGTGGAGCAGACGGTGGTGACAGAGCCGAGAGTGGCCATTTTGGTCACGCTGATGCTGCCGGATCCATAGTTCACCAGCATATTGGCGACAATGGAGCAGAACACACTTAAGGCCAAGATGGAGAGGGTGAACCGGGGGTGGGCAAAGGGCTCTACATAAGCCGCAACATCGCCCCTGAGCTGGATCAGCGAGACCAGCGTGAAGGTGACGGTACAGCAGCCGATGAGGGCATAGGTACGCTCATAGGGGGTGAAATCGCTGCTGGCGCTGCGATTGACGGTTTTATAGGCACCGCTGGAAAAACAGTACAGCAGCAGGAAAACGATGCCAAGGGCTTTGGCTGTACCCAGAGAGCTGCCGGCCAGGGAGATGAACACCACACCGGCGATAGGGAGCAGGGAAAAAAGCGCCTGTGCCCGGGTGGGGTACTCCTTGAGAAAGACCATCGACAGGGCAATGGCTACAATGGGAGAGGCGGCCATGAAAATACCGGAGAGGGTGGCGTTGGTATAGTACAGGCCGTAGCTTTCAAAGAAGAAGCAGCTCAGTTCACAGAGACACAGAAGCAGCAGGGGACGCAGTTTCTTCCCACGGAAATGCAGGGAGCCTTTGCCGAACAGCAGGCCGAGATTCAACAGCAGAAAGGCCAGCGTAAAGCGGTGAGCCAAAAGCTGGGTGGGGAGGGCATAGTTCTGGCCGATGCGGGTGAACAGATAGGAAAAGCCCCAGAAAACGTGGCCCAAAGCGGGAGATAGTACCGAGCGGGTTTGCATATCCGGTTTTTGCATGGTTTACCACCACCTTTGATCAACGGAAGAAAGGCCGCAAAAGCGGCCTTTTTCCATGACTGTGTATAAAACTTACAGATCGTTGCGGCAGAGATCCTCATAGCTCTCTCTGCGTACAGCCACATAGCTGTCCTTGCCGCCCTTGAGCATGACAATGGGGGGACGGGGGATGCGGTTATAGTTGGATGCCATGGAGTAGTTATAAGCACCGGTGGTACACACGGCAATGATGTCGCCCCGGCCTACGGTGGAGGTCATGGGAACGCCCTGCTGAATGATGTCGCCGCTTTCGCAGCAGCGGCCTACCACGCTGGCCTCGAAGTCCTTGGCCTCGTTCATCTTGTTGGCCACCAGGCAGGTGTAGTTGGATTTATAGAGAGCGTAACGGGGGTTATCCGGCATACCGCCGTCAATGGACACATAGTTCTTGTACCCGGGGATCTGCTTCACAGTGCCGCAGGTATAGAGGGTCATACCGGCATTTCCAACGATGCTGCGGCCGGGCTCCATATGGATAGCCGGGCACTCGATGCCCAGACGCTGGCAGGCGCCCTTGATGGCAGCGGCCACCTCGCTGACCTTCTTGTCCACGTCCAGATAGGGATCAGACTCCACATAGCGCACGCCGTAGCCGCCGCCCAGATCCAGCTCCTTGGCCATGTAGCCGTACTTGGCCTTCATATCGGCGATGAACTCCAGCATGACCACAGCAGCGCGCTCAAACACGTCCTCGGCGAAGACCTGAGAACCCACGTGGCAGTGGAAGCCGTAGAGCTCCACATGGGGCTGTTTCAGGGTGAAAGCGGTGATTTCTTCGGCCTGACCGGTTTCAATGGCGGAGCCGAATTTGCTGTCCACTTTGCCGGTGGCAATGGCTTCATAGGTGTGGGGGTCAATGCCGGGGGTCAGGCGGAGCAGGATCTTCTGCCGGATCCCGCGGCGGGCGGCCTCGGCCTCAATAGCCTTGACCTCTTCCACATTATCTGCCACGAAGTAGCCGATGTGGTTATCCATGCCGTAGGCGATGTCCGCATCGGTCTTGTTGTTGGAATGAAAATAGGCCTGGCTCAGGTCATAACCGGCCTGAATGGCGGTGTACATTTCGCCGCTGGACACCACGTCGATGCCCATGTTCTCCTCGGTCATGATTTGATAGATGCGCTTGAAAGAGGCGGCCTTGCTGGCGTAGAGAGGCTTGGAGTCAGGGCCGAAGTGCTTTTTGAAAGCGGCGGTATAGACCCGGCAGTTTTCCCGGATCTTATCCTCGTCCATCAGGTAGACAGGAGTGCCGTACTGCTTGGCCAGTGCCACGGTGTCCTGACCGGCAAAATACAGATGGCCGTTTTCACCCACGGTGATGTTATCACAAATGCTCATAATTGAATTCCTTTCGTTATGTCATTGGTAAAAGCGGAAGTTACAGTTCCATGTGTTCCCAGTCCTGCGAGAACAGGCCGCCGGCACCGCCGGTATGGACAAACAGTACGTTGTCGGTGGGCTTGAAATAGCCCTCCCTGGCGCGTTTTACAAGGCCGGCAAAGGCTTTGCCGGTATAGCAGGTATCCAGCACGATACCCTCCAGACGCATCATCATGGCGATGGCCTCGTTGCCCTCGGGGGAGGGAATGGAATAGCCGGGGCCGCACATGTCGATGAGGTCGGGGACGGGGATCTCCACATCGCTTTCCAGCAGGGCGGCGGACTTTTTCATCAGCTCTGGCACGATCACGTCAAAGGGATCGCTGTCCACCATGGAGCAGATCACATGGGTATCGGGCATATAGATCTTGGCACCCAGCACGCTGCCGGCCGCTGTACCGCCGGAGCCGCAGGCGGCCACGATGTGATCAAAATGCTGACCGGACTGGGCAATCTCCTTCATGCAGTCCACATAGCCCAGAGAGCCCAGCTCGTTGGAGCCGCCGCAGGGGATCTGGTAGTACTTCTTGCCCCGTTCGGCGGCGATGCGGTCCATCTCGCGGTAGATATCGTCATAGCTGTCGGTGTCTACAAAGACCACCTCGGTACCCATGAGGTAGTTGAGGATCTGGTTGCCCTTCCGGGCGGTAACCCCCCGCTTTTTCAGAACCAGAATGCACTCCATGCCCAGTTTATTGGCACAGGCCGCCGTCAGCATGGCGTGGTTGGACTGAGCCTGTCCGGTGGTCATCACCAGGTCGTAGCCCTGCTTCCTGGCATCAGATAGCAGGTACTCCAGCTTGCGGACCTTGTTGCCGCCCAGAGCAACGCCGCACATATCGTCACGCTTGATCCAGATGTTTGTGCCAAGCTCACGGCTCATATTGGGAAGCCGGTAAAGCGGCGTGGGGAAAATACCAAGAGAGATCTTATCAAACTCTTTCATTAGAAAATGCCCCTTTCGTTATAAAAATGTATGGAAAGAAGCCACAGGGGCTTCACAATTTGCGAAGTATGTTTGCGAAGAATATTGAGAGAACCAATAAAATGCGGGGGAAAAGAAAGCGTCAGAATCACAAAAAGAGGCTTTCGGTTGGGACTGCGGCTCAACCACACCGCAGTCCCACCGAGGAATCATTTGTTTCGGTCAGCCGAAAGAGGAGAGGGCAATTAGCCTTCCTTCTTGGCCAGAACCTTCTTCTGGAACCAATCCTTGCCGTCCACAAAGCGGGAGACGATGTAGGAAACCACATAGTCGCCGGCGGCATTGATCATGGTTGCGGGAGGATCCACCAGGTTGCCGATGGCCACCAGGATGGGGAAAGCCAGTTCCATCTGCTGGGGGAAGAAGATGGAGCAGATGATGTACTCGCCGATGT
>CALCRH010000174.1 GCA_937894515.1 uncultured Clostridia bacterium
GCACGGGGCTTAGTCCCGACATTGAGTGGTCGAAGACAGGCCGCATCCAGCTCAATGAGGATATTACCGTTACGGTGTCCCTCCCGATGGACATCGGCCTGTTTGGAGATTTCGCCTCATTCCCCGTGCAGCTTTCCGCACAGGCATCCGGTAAGAGCGAGGTGTATTGGAAATGAAGATACGCTTCAAGCATCGCAGCGGTGAGGGTACGCCTATGACGTTGGCCATTGTTCTGGCACTGCTGCTGATCTTTATGGGACTTGCTGAGTATTGCCGCGTCTGGATTATCGAGTCCGGCGTCAAGGAAGCCCTGCAGCAGGCTGTGATCTCCGTGGTCAACGACAACTACGATGAGGTCTATCATGCTGTGCGGGAGGGCTACGCTGCCGGTTGGGTGCCGGATGGCGTCGGCTGGGAGGAAAGCGTCGATGAAGGAAACGTCTACGGACAGCTGGGACGAATCCTTGACCTTTCCGGATACGGCGATACCTACTACAAGTATTCGGGTTCAAATCTGGAATACACCATTTCCGGTCTGAATGTCAGGCTGCGGAACAACAGTCTTGCGTCCGGTCAGAGCGAGGGCTTTACCGCTGTGTGTGAGCTGAATTTGGAGGTGCCGATCTACTTTGTCGGCAAGATTTTCCCAGCCGCCAACGTAACCGTCCACACAGAGGCGCTGTTTATGCCTTTGTTCTGATTTGTTTCAGATTTCATTGGACTTTGGAAAACTTATGTAGTATTGTTCCGTTTACAAAAAAATCAGGAGGTAGTTAGAGTATGAAAAACAAAACGAAAAGAATCGTAGTGCTTGCCATCTGCTGCGTTCTGTGTGCGGTGGCAGTGATCGGTATCAACTTCCGCTTCGGTGGAAACGCCGTGATCCCGTCCGGCGAGGCGCAGGAGCAGGTCACGCCCGATACGGAGGTGCAGGTCGATGTACCCGACACATCCAAAGAGAGCAAGGAAACAGCCCCGAAGCTGAACATCGGCATCAAGACCGAAAGCGAACACAAGACCGGAGCCGGTGCGGTTGATACCGGTACCGAGCAGACCATTCAGGCCGATCCCGTAAAGCCCACCGAGCCGGAGCATCCGCAGGCTGAAGCCAAGCCCTATACCGTGCCGGAAAAGCACACGGAGAGCGACGTCCCCAAGAGTGAGCGCAACACCGAAAAGCCGCCCGTCAGCGAGGAACCGGTGGTTGTCAAGCCGGAAAGCAATACTCCGTCCGGTGGCAGCACCAACGAAAAGGGTGAGGTCTATGTCCCCGGCTTCGGCTGGATGCCCAGCGTCGGCGCAGGCTCCTGGTCGGTGAGTGAGGGAATGTATGAAAACGGCAACAAGGTTGGCATCATGGACTAACCGCATATCAACAATAAAGAACAGCGGAGCATGGCAGAAAAAGCCATGCTCCGCTGCTCTTGGAAAGGAGATAGCATTGAAAAGATTCATCGCAGCATTGCTCTGCGTACTTCTGGCACTCTCCATGTCCCTCTCTGCCTTTGCCGCTGGTGATCCCAACATCGATACCGGTGGTGGCGGCCTTGGTAATGGCTCTGCCGGTAACGTGTGGTATGGCGACTCCGGCGTCCGTGTGTCGATTGTCAATGCGGACACCAAGACGGTCGCTGCGACACCGGTGGACTACATCAAGGAACCGAGATATGTCCTGAGCTGGTACGAAAGTACCCTCGTTCATTTTGGGAAGACCTGCAAGCTGCGCTATAACGCAGGGGCAGGTCTTTCTCCTACTGTCGGCGGGTACACCTATAAAGTCCCTCAGCAGGCGCTGCCGAAAATCATTGCCACCAACAGCGGCACAGGCAGCATCACCGCAATCCGTAATTATTTTACGGATGAGCAGGTACTCAGGGCAATCTGTGCAGACTGTGGCTTTAATTACGACACACTGCTGGAGGGTAAATACCGTCTGGTGATCGAGCCGCTGGCAGCCTTCCTCTACGACGGCTTGCCCTTCGTCATGACGGCGACGGAAGCGGCACTCTATGACCGGCAGGTCAGCGGCAAGCTCCGCACATGGATGGGATCGCTGACGCATAAGAACATGCCCCTGGCGCTCTATCTGGAAACCAGCGATCTCGGCTACTCGGCATGGACGGGCAGCAAATCCTCCAAGGCCAGCAACGAGGACATCATTGCCAATCTCGGCATCGGCATTGTCCGATTCAGCGAGCCGGAGGAACCGGATCTGACGGAGTACGATTACGAGTATCGCGTCAACACGGAGGTAATCACGGCGGTGGAGGTCAGCGGAGGCCAGTCCGATCCGGACAATCCCGTGACCGTCAGCTTCACCATTCAGGGCAGCACCTACAATGTGGGAAATGTCTTCTACCCCGATGGCGACAGCCAGCTGGCGTGGGTGAAATGGCACACACCGTCCAAGCCGTGTGAAATCCTCATTCGTGTGAATGTGTCCGGTGGAGGACACGCACAAGGCACGGTGTCCTGCAAGATCGTCGACCTCGACGGACACGATCCTCCCAACCCCGTGGCAGATGACCGCAACGACAGCTTCCGTCCCGGAACGGTACCCAACAACGCAGAAGCCTACTCCGCAAGCTGGGGCGTATGGTCTCCGTGGTGGCAGGAGTATTGGGTATGGATTCCCGTATGGGAACAGTGCTGGCACAGCTCGTCCTATACCGACAGTGACGGCAATGTCCAGTACGATGAGTGGTACCATTGGGTGGATAACGGCTATTGGGAAGATCAGGGCTGGTGGGAGTTTGACTACAACAGCTACTATGCCAACCTCACGGCAAGCATGACCATCACGCCGGACTCGCTCTCGCCCAGCGCAAGCGGCTCCATGCTCAAAAGCGGGTACGGTATTCAGGAGAGTGTAACGGCAAGAATCGCCACCAACCAAAGCACCGCTGTGACAGCAGCGCAGAATGCCGTGACCTATTTCCCTGAATTCAAGTATGAAACCTATTGGCGATTGCTGATGCCTTCCGTCAGCGGAAAGAATAGTACCTTCCGCTTTAAGGATAACCCCTACAGCACTTACAGTAGACCTACGCACTTCACACCGATTTGGTATCCGGATGGCAGCTACACGCCATACACGTGGTTGCTGGATTGCTGGACACCTGCCGGAATGCTGAGTGCGAATCTCACGGATACTGTTTCGATTCGGGGAAATCTGTGGGAGGAATGGCATATCGCCCCGACAAAATAAAAAGGAGATTGATGACAATGAACGCTAAGACTAAAAAAACGGTAAGTCTGTTTCTCATCGCTGCTGTCTGCGTGATGCTGATGGCAACACCTGCCTTCGCAGCCGGTACCGGCGACGTGGCCGGTGCCATTGAGGACACATGGAACGCAGCGTCCGGTCAGATTAAGACCGTGGTCAATAATGTGGTCTTTCCCTGCATCGACCTGATTATTGCCGTGTTCTTCTTCGCCAAGCTGGGTATGTGCTACTTCGACTACCGCAAGCATGGACAGTTCGAGTGGACTGCGCCTGCCATCCTGTTCGCCTGCCTCGTCTTTACGCTGACCTGCCCTCTGTACGTCTGGCAGATTATCGGCATCTGATGACGGCAGCGGAGAAAGGTCGGTGGTCGAAAAATGTTTATATGGGACTTTTTGCTTGGCGATGTGATGGATCAGGTCATCGACTGGATATACGGGCAGCTGGTAGGCTTCCTTGGTAACTTCTTTGCCGAGATGGGAAATATGGGTGTCGAGCTGTTCGACATGACATGGGTGCAATCGATTGTGCTCTTCTTCTCCTATCTCGGCTGGGCGCTGTATGGCGTCGGCCTTGTCGTATCTGTCGCGGAATGCGGCATCGAGTATCAGACCGGGCGAGGCGGCAGCATCAAGGAAACGGCGCTGGGTGCGCTCAAGGGCTTTTTGGCAGTGAATCTGTTTACGGTGGTGCCTATAGAGCTATTCAAGCTCTCGGTCACCATGCAGGCCAGCCTGACTGCCGGAATCACCGGATACGGTTCCAGCACCATTGGAGAAGTTGCCAGTGACATTATGGAGGGATTCAGCATTGGGTCAGCCACCTTAACCGAGGCGGCTGGCTCCGCCTCCTTCGCCGGATTCGGTTATATCACCAGTCCGCTTATGATCCTGTTCGTGGTGATTATGATTGGGTATGCCACCATCAAGGTATTCTTCTCGAACCTCAAGCGAGGCGGTATCCTGCTGATTCAAATTGCAGTCGGTTCGCTGTATATGTTCAGCGTACCTCGCGGGTACATTGACGGCTTCGTGCAGTGGATCAAACAAATCATCGGCCTGTGCCTGACAACCTTCCTGCAAGCAACCATTTTAATCGCAGGTTTGATGGTCATCCCCGACCATTGCCTGTTGGGACTTGGGCTGATGCTCTCTGCCGGTGAGGTGCCTCGCATTGCCGGTGCCTTCGGCTTGGATACCTCTACCAAGGCCAATATGCTCTCTGCCATCTACACAGCGCAGGCGGCGGTGAATACCACCAAGACCGTTGTGCAGGCAGTTGCCCGCTGATGAAAGTAGGTGAACTATGTATCTATACCCCGATAACCTGAAAGCCAAGCCGATGCTTTGGCTTTGGGAGCTTCGAGATGTCGGCATTGTCGGCATCGGACTTCTTATCTCTGTTTTTGCGGTAGCCAAGCTGGGGATGTATTTCCCCCTCGTGATCACGGCGGTGTATGCGTTCCTCTCGATCCGCTTTGAGGGCGTGAGCATTCTGGACTTCATCCGATATGCCTATCGCTTCTTTATCGGCAAGCCGCAGCAATACGAATGGAGGATGTAACATTGAACAGAAAAGAAAAAAAGAGCGCCGAGGCGAAGAACTCCACGCGGCAGCTCATGAACATCAAAGAGATCGCCGATTACTCCCTGAAAACGGAGGATGGCGATCTCGTGTTTTATATCATCAAGCCGACCAACATCAGCGTCCTGTCCGGCGACAATGTGTCTGCGCGGATCTATGCGCTGATGACCGTGCTGAAGGGTATGGCAGAGCTGGAGATGCTCTGCCTCAACTCCCGCGAAACCTTCGATGACAACAAATCCTTCCTCAAGCGCCGGATGGAGCAGGAACCGAATCCCTTTATCCGAGAGCTGCTGGAGAAGGACATGCATTACCTCAACCGGATGCAGACGCAGATGGCAACGGCGCGAGAGTTCCTGATTATCCTTCGGCTGAAGGATGACAGCGCCGAAAACAGTCTTCCGTATCTGTCCCGCATTGAGAAGTCCCTGAAGGATCAGGGCTTCACAGTCAAAAAGGCAGAGAAGGACGATATCAAAAGGATGCTCGGCGTCTACTATGAGCAGAATGTCACAACCGAAAAATACGAGGACTTTGACGGAGAAAGGTGGGTGATCCTCGGTGAGTAAAAAGAAAGTGTGGACGGAGCAGGCAGGCAGCGAAACGAAAAGCTTCCTGGATATGATTGCGCCGTCCATCGTCAAATTCAATGTTGACCACTTCATCTGCGGCAACACCTTCCGCTGCGTGTGGGCGCTGCGGGAGTATCCTACCAGCACAAGTGAGCAGGCAATCCTGCGGCACCTCGGCGAAAAGGATGGTGTCACACTCCGCATCTACACAAGACAGGTCACAGCAAATGAGGAAAAGCGCCTGATCCAGAACGCTGCCAACAAGAACAAAATGAATGCCACCAGCACAAACAATATGCAGGAGAATATCACGGCAGAGTCCAACCTTGCTGACGTGGCAACGATGATTGCCACCATGCACAGGAACCGCGAACCGCTCCTCCACTGCGCCGTTTACATCGAGCTGATCGCCAATAGCTTCGATGGCTTAAAGCAGCTGCAGACGGATGTGCTGACAGAGCTGGTGCGCTCGAAGCTCAATGTGGATCGCCTGAATCTGCGTCAGCAGGAGGGCTTCCTGTGCGTCGGCCCTGCCGGAAGCAACTGCTTCGGGTATGAGTTTGAACGTGTCCTGCCTGCCAGCTCCGTGGCGAATCTGTATCCCTTCAACTACTCCGGCAAGACGGATGCCCACGGATTTTACGTCGGACGGGACAAGTATGGCTCCAATATTCTCGTTGACTTCGACAAGCGAGATGAGGATAAGACCAACAGCAACATCCTCATCCTCGGCAACAGCGGACAGGGTAAGAGCTATCTTCTCAAGCTGCTGCTCTGCAATATCCTCGAATCCGGAAAGAGCGTCATCTGCCTTGATCCCGAACATGAATATGTGGATCTGTGCAAGGAGCTTGGCGGCTGCTTCATCGATCTGATGAGTGGTGAGCATATCATCAATCCGCTGGAGCCGAAGACATGGGACGATGGCAGCTATGAGTACGATCAGGATGCGCCGGAAGCCTTCCGGCAGCAGACAAAGCTCTCGCAGCACATTTCCTACCTGAAGGACTTCTTCCGCTGCTATAAGGACTTCGATGACCGGCATATCGATACCATCGAGCTGATGCTGGGAAAGCTCTATGCCAAGTGGGGCATCTCGGATCGCACGGTATTTTCCCGCCTGACGGCAAAGGATTACCCCACGCTGTCCGACCTCTATGACTTCATTGCGCAGGAGTATGAAACGCTGGCGGCAGATCAAAAGGAGCTGTATACGGCAGAGCTGCTGCAGGAAATCCTGCTGGGACTGCACTCCATGTGCATCGGAGCGGAAAGCAAATTCTTCAACGGACATACCAACATTGACAGCAGCCGCTTTATCGTTTTCGGCGTGAAGGGACTGCTGCAGGCCAGCAAGAATGTGCGAAACGCCCTGCTCTTTAATGTCCTTGCCTATATGTCGGATGCGCTTTTGAGTCGCGGCAATACCGCTGCCGGTATCGATGAGCTGTACCTTTTCCTCACCAATCTGACCGCTATTGAGTATATCAGAAACTTCATGAAGCGTGTGAGAAAGAAGGAATCGTCCGTGATTCTGGCCAGCCAGAACCTCGAAGACTTCGCCATCCCCGGCATCGCCGAACTCACAAAGCCGCTGTTTTCGATTCCGACTCACGCCTTCCTCTTCAATGCCGGTAACATCGACAAGCGGTTCTACATGGACACTTTGCAGCTGGAGGAAAGCGAATACAACCTGATTTGCTTCCCGCAGCGCGGCGTGTGTCTCTATAAGTGCGGCAACGAAAGATACCATCTTGCGGTGCAGGCACCGGACTACAAGGTGAGTAAATTCGGTCAGGCAGGTGGTCGGTAATGGCGATCTCCGCTGCTGCAATTGCAAAGGCCGCTGCCGTTGTCCTGACCAATGAGAAAACCCGAAAGGCGCTTGGCTGGACAATCGTTGCGATCCTCTCTCCGCTGATCCTGATCGTCGTGATCATCCTCGGACTGCTCTCCGGTACGACGCAGCATAACAACGCCGCTGTTGATCTCACCTTCAACGGCGGCGCTTTCCCTGCCAGTATGGATGCGGCCTATGTCGCACACATCCAAGATGTGCAGGCGTCGCTGGTGACTTTGGACTATAGCATTGCGGATGTGAATGCCATGATGGAGTCCGGTTCTCTCGATGGCGCAATGGTCAAAGCGGTTTTCTATTCTCTGTGTTTCGGCGAGGATAAGCGTCTGTCTTCCTCCGAGGCGAGAACCTTCGCGGACTGCTTCGTGAGATATGAAACGCGAACGGAAACCGTTGTAATCGGAACGGATGCGGAAACCGGGCAGCCCATCACGCAAACTGTATCCTACACGGTGGCAGTTCCTGTCAGTCAGTATGAAGCCTATAACAACCTTGCCGCTGCCGGTTATGCCGTGACCTCGGAGCTATCTGCGAATGCCCATGAGGTTTATATCCGCATCGGCTACGGCAATGACGGCAGCTACAGCGGCAGCTTCGAGCGCGGAAACGGCGACGGTGTACCGCTCAGTGAGCTGGTATTGGCTGATCCGCTTACGAAGAATGCGGATGATCTTGTCCGCTATGCAGAGAATGCGTGGCGCTCCGGCTGGGGCTATGTGTGGGGTACCTACGGCAATGTTTTGACGGAATCCCTGCTGCAATCCAAGATCGCGCAATACCCTGAAGGCGTTGGTAATAAGGAAAGCATCATCAGAGAAAAGTGGCTCGGCGGCAGAACGACGGACTGTGTCGGACTCATTAAGGGCTATGGATGGCTCGATCCTGAAACCAATGTCATCGGCTATGCGGATAACGGAATGCCGGATATCGGCGCTGATCAGATGTACAACAGCGCAGCGGTCAAGGGCAGTATGGCAACCATGCCGGACACTCCCGGCCTCGCCGTGTGGCACTCCGGTCACATCGGTGTGTACATCGGAAACGGCGAAGTCATCGAAGCGATGGGTACAAGCTACGGTGTTGTGAAGACCAAGCTGGATGAGCGTAACTGGTCAGCGTGGCTTGAAATTCCGTACATTGCTTACAACTGAATGGAGGAAGAACATGAAACAGATTAACATTTCGGTCAGCTTTGATGAAGAAAAACTGACCGCTCTCAAACGCTACATGACGAAAAAAGATCTGGATTTGGACGCAGAACTTGCCGACGCACTCCAGAAGCTCTACGAAAAATATGTCCCTGCACTTGTGCGGGAATACATCGATGAAGCGGACACGGCAGCGCCTGCAGCGCCGAAATCCAAGCGTCCGGCAGCGAAATCTGCACCGCAGAAAATCGAATCGGAGGGAAATGAAAATGGCAAATGCTAAGGATATCTGCCTGTGGTTGGATGACCGTTGGTACGATGCATTGCAAAAACATCTGAAGAATGAAACCGTCGAGGACAAGCTCAACGAGTATCTTGACGAGCTGATCAACCAGCTTCCTGAGCGTGAGTACGAGCGTATCAGCCGTGAAATCTATGAGGAAGCGCAGCGAGAGCAGGCGGCGAGAGAAGCCGCTCGCGTCTTTACTGCATTCCGTATTCGGGAGTTCGGCGACACAAAACTCTTCAAAGTGGAGGGCGAAACCGACCTTCTGACTGTGGGTAATGCGCTTCG
>CALCRH010000175.1 GCA_937894515.1 uncultured Clostridia bacterium
CGTTAACTGTTATTCCGGAGTTGCCATGCGTCGTTTCTTCCCAATACTCTCCGCTGCCGATGCCGGCTGCATCGATACCGCCGTATCCCGTTACTGTGCCTCCGTATATATAAACGGTGCTATCACCATGATTCCCGCTGCCGATACCGGCTGCACAATCACCGCCGTATCCGGTCACGGTACCGCCCCGTATTGTAACGGTGCAGTCGCTTGACATGTTTTTCTCGTCAGTTGCATTCCCTCCGCCGATGCCGGCTCCGGAGGTACCGCCGGTGCCGGATACGATACCGCCTGTTATTTCAACGGTGCAATTCCCGTCTTCCCCGCTGCCGATACCGGAGCCATTAGATCCGCTCTCCGCAGAGATGTTTCCGCCGCAAATCATAACGGCACTCTCCTTGACACCGCTATCTCCGCCGATACAGGCAACGCCCATACACCGAGAACCGGAGGCATGAATATATCCCATTGTGTTTTCATCATCGCTTTGGGCGTAGATACCAAGTGCCGTATTGTTCACGCCTATCCCGCACTTTGCTTCTATGCCGCAATTATCAAGCAGCAGGATGTTGGAGTCCGCTGTTACATAAATGCGATCCGTGTATTTGATCTCGCTGTTTACGATATACCATCCGCCGGTCAATTCCCTGATATTGCTATCCAAAATCCAGCAGGGGGTTTTTGAGCCGTCAAGCGTTGCGGTATTGCCGTTTTTGTCAATATATGTATACGTTCCTTCGGTTGTATAATGTGCGCGGCGCCCGCCTTCACCGTTGATCACAAGGCGCAAATCATTGTTCCAGTTTTTGTAATCGCTGATGGCTACTTCCTTAAACTTTTTTTCCGTTCCGTAATAGTAAAGGTCTTTAAGTTTGCCGCAGGCATAAAACCCCGCATAGTCGATAGTATCAAGCGAATCGGCAAAGTGAACCGTATGTAAGCTGCTGCATTTTTCAAAAGCAGACGCTCCGATCTTCAGGTTCTTTTCATTGCGCTTGCTTGTGTTGCCGACGGTCAACGTTTCCATATTATAGCACTTGTAGAATGCTCTGTATTGAATATAAACTCCGTCGGCTTTGAAATTCCCGTTATGATCAAGAAAATAATCGTTTTTATAATCGTCTCCCATAACGGGATGATAGGTTTCTCCTTTTACATAGTACGGCAATGCATCATAATCCGACTTGATATATACATTTTTCAGACCCATCGCTTCGGAGAACGCATACCGTCCGATGTAAAAAACCGTAGAGGGGATCACAAGGTCAATGCTTGTGTAATACGGTGCCTGGTAAAAAGCGTAATCTTCGATAAATTCGACATCATCGCCAAGCTCGATGCTCTCCAAATAGTAGAAGTAAGCGAACGCATAGCTGCCGATCCGGGTGATGCCGTCCCCAACAACGATGTGCTTGACTTTTTCGTATGCGTCGTATTCATACCACGGTGTTTCATCCCAATCGTCAAAATTGATCATATTGCCATGACCGGAAATGGTCAGGGTTTTGCAGTCCTTGCTCAACGTCCAGTGGACTTCTCCGTCACTGCCGCACAACCCCGTTGCCGTCGGCTCCTCCTCCTCCGCAAAGGCGGGGACGCAAAGGGTGCAGAGCATAAGCACTGCCATAATTAAACTGATGATTCTTTTCATGTTCTTATCTCCTTTTGTTCAGAGTTGAGAGTTAAGAGTTGAGAGTTGAGATAGTTTTGGTGGTTGCGGTAAGTATTTTTTTGATTTCTTCGCAGTCGGCTGTTATCGAACAATATTCCTGCTCTGTCAGATATTCTGTTTCAAAAAGCAAATCAATCCAATAAAGTGTTTCGTTTGCTTCTTTCAATGCAATATAGATCTTAGCAAGAAAATCTCTTTTGCTGATGGCACATTCGCTTTCGGCAATATTTGCACCGATGCTCGTGCCGCTTTTGAGCAACTGTTTTGAAAGAACGTATTCTTTCTTTTCTTCGCACAGATATTTATATAATTTTACTGTCCGTATTGCAAATTTTTTGCTTTTATAAGCCGCTGTGTTTTCACGCTCCATAACTCCACTCTCCACTCTCAACTCTCAACTCTTTCTTCGGGCTTTTTCTTCTTCGTTATCACGATCGCCGTAACGCCTCCGGCAGCCGCGACTGCCACCGCGATCACGATCCACAGGCTGCCCTCGGACATCACCGAGCCTACATCAGTTCCGCTGTTTTGCTGTTCGTTAGTATCAACGGTTCCCTGCTGACTATCGACCGTTGTGTTTTCCGTCCACATGGCGTAAAGGGTGATGTTCGCCGTTACCGTATTATTGGCAAAATCCCACGGGGTCGTACATTCCGCTTCCTTATACCAGCCGCCGAAAGTATATCCTTCTCTTTGTGCATCAAGTTCAGGAACTGTGATTTCAGTACCGGTTTCGCCCTTAACTTTAAGACTTGCAACACCTGTAATGCCTGTTTTGAAAACAACGTTATAATTGATAGGTTTCCATACTGCTGAGAAAACAACATCAGCATCAGGCATAACATACGGGTAATAATGCTCATAGACCTTGTTATCGTAATCGCAGAGCCAGCCGGTTATCTCATATCCTTTTCTTGCGAATCTGTCATATTCTGCAAGGTTTTTTTCACCGCCCTCCTGAAGAATGAAGTCTGCATAGTGGGCACCGATAATTCCGTCAACATCGCCGGCAACATACTTTAATGAGTGATAGTAGTGCCAGATAGGTTTAAGAACAACATCTTTTGCAGGCATAATGAATTTTTGTTCGGGCAGGAAGTTATGTTCACCGTCAGTCCAGCCGATTTGTCTTGCATCATTATTCTGAATAGCTGTAAGGCTTGGAACGACAAGGCGGTTTTTCTTTTTCTTAACGGCTGGAAGAAGTTCGGAAACGTCATAAGGTTCACCATTTATGTCAACCGAATATACAAGGTTGAAATATTCTTTGTCAGCAGACTCATAGAAAATCGGCTTCAGAACAACATCTTCCGTACCAACTCTGAAAATATCGCCCGGTTCATAGGCATAAACACCGTCGGCAGACCATGCAGAGAAAGTACATCCTTCCTTCTGAACCTTTCCATCAGGGAGAAATACAGATGAATTAGGAGTTGTTATGATATCTTCTATAACGTCAACAGAACCGTCCTTATTGACAAACGGCTTAACATCGGGGTCACTGAAATCAAAGCTGACTTTAACTTCTGTTTTGACTGTGGCAGATTCTTCTGCGAAAACGGAGTAATCAGAGAACGCACATACTGACATCACAGCAGAGGCTGCGAGAGCAGTAAATCTTTTAAAAAATGTATGCATAGTTTCCCTCCCATTTAACATACGTTTTTCGGAACCTGAAAAGGTTCTATCTGAATGAATTTGAGTTTGAATCGTAGGTATAGCCGATTGTTTTCAGTTTGTCAGTAATTTCTTCACCTGAAACACAAAGACTTTTACACATTTCCTCAAAAGAAGGGTAATCATCTCTAAGAAGGGTATTTACATAACTTAAAAGAATAACGGGATCATTAGGCAGATTCATATAAAACTCCTTTCATAAGTAAAGAAACGCTGAAAAAGGCAGAAGCAGTGCAGGACTTCTGCCGAAAACAAAACAGGAAAGAAAACCGCAAATAACGAATTAACGGTAAAAAGCGATAATCTTTCTTCACTGTACTTACTAAAGATAAATATACATTATTTTTATAGTTTTGTCAATGAATTTTAAGAAATACGATTTTTGAATTTTCTGTTAATAA
>CALCRH010000176.1 GCA_937894515.1 uncultured Clostridia bacterium
ACGCTCATCTTCGGATGGGCGTTATTTTATGTTTACGGCATACCATTAATTCAAGAAGGAATAGGGAAGATGTCCCTTACATCAAAATCATCGCTTAATTCCCGAATAGGCAACAGAATACAAGGGAGTATGGGTGAGTGATATTAGGGACAACATTTTCGTCAACTGATAGGAGTGTGCTTAAAAATGCGAAAAACCGAAAAAATCCAAAATGCTCACAAACCCTGTGTTTATACGGGTTTCGGGAATTTTATAAAAACACGTGTTGTCCCTACTTGACAACACTCCTGTCGGGTAGTCCTGTCTTGCAAAATGGGCGGTTAATTGGGGCGATAACCCATGTCCTTGTAGACGACCCAACAACGGGTTACGCCATCTTTGCCGAAAATATGTTGGAAACCGCACAGGGCGTTGCAAGTGAAAACAAATTTAAAGATGCATCATAAAAAGCATTGAGACAAAATATCTCAATGCTTTTAAAAGAGGGTATTTACATTTTTGTTATTAGATGGTTTCCCATTCAATATTCTTATTAGAATCCCATTTTTTCAAGTATTCGTCGGCTTGTTCTTTTGAACAAACTTTGTTATTCAACTTAAAGATGTTTGTCTTATCGTCAAAATATGCTAATTCTTCAATTTTTATATCAATGCCGTCAAACTTAACAGATTGAATTAGAGTAAAAGCATTCTTACGACTTTTGAAACGTCCGTCTGTTTTAACACTTTTAAAATCAATGTTATCAAGAATATATCCGTAAACGGTATTGTTTTCGTATCGAAGCAACAAAACGAATTGTAAAGAAGCATCAATAATCAATAATTCATCTGTGTTATCATCATTACAATCAACGAAAGCATATCCCTGCGGGTTAAAAGCGTTTAATGCATTATACTCTGTCGAAAAAGTGAATTTTTCAATATTTTTTTGTTCTGTTTTATTAAATGTAAAGTCATTGTGACCGTTTAATACATCCAGTAATACCACTTTTACAGAATCATTACTTTTCTTTCTAACATTATTTGAGTTATCATTTTGGCAAGAGCAAAGTGTAAAAACCAAAATAATTGTAAATAGATATATGATTAGTCTTTTCATAAATCGTATTTCCTCACATATAAATAAAATCCACATTCAACATTATAGGGTTTTCTGTAAGCATTGTCAAGGTCGGACGACATTTTACGAAATAGTGTTGTCCCACCTTGACAACACGCCTGAGTGGCTCACCATTAATACAGAACGGCAAGCTGATTGGGGCAATTACGCACGTTTTGGTCGATGATCCCACCACCGGCTATGCCATATTTGCCGAAAATATGCTTGAAACAGCACAGGGCGTTGCAAATAGCGAGAAATTAAGGGACGCATCTTAAATATAAGCAGAGCAAACAGGGAAACAACTGCCCAAGTTTGCTTTGCTTTTTTGATTTTCTATTCATTATTTGAAAAAATGTATTGACATTGACCTAAGGTCAAGGTTTATAATCGGTTGAGAGGTGAGAAAATATGCTGATTAACGAATTGTCTCAAAAAACCCGACTTACTAAAAAAGCAATTCGTTTTTATGAAAATAAAGGTCTTATCGAGGTAAAACGGCTGAAAAACGGATACCGTGATTATGATGAGAACAATTTGAAACGCCTTAAAGAGATTAAACTTCTTCGTTTGATAGGTCTCAGTGTATCGGATATTTGCCTTTATTATAACAAGATTGCTCTGCTTGATGATTTGTTTGATAAACGCAAAAAAGAAGTGAAAACCGAATGCGGTAAATATTCGCTTCAATACGAGAATCTTTGTTCTTTGATAGATTCGTTCAATCTGGGGCATTTTGATCTTCAAGCCGATTTTGACGAAACCGAACCGCTTTGCGAAAACGAATTAAACTGCAAATGTTCTATTGGTATAGACATAGGAACAACAAGCATATCAGCGACGGTTTTCGGGTTGGAGAATAACAATCAGATGGACTGTTTTTCAATTTTGTATAACACTGATATTGAAAGCATAAATCCGTACTTTTCACTCCAAGATGTGGAAATCATTTTTCAAACAGTTAAACAGCTCACCGATTATTTAATTAAACGCTATAAAAATGCCGTATCAATAGGCATTACGGGACAAATGCACGGCATACTTTATATAGATGCTAAGGGCAACTGTGTATCTCCGTTTGTTAACTGGCAGGATAAACGGGGTGATTTGCCTTATAAAGACTCCACATACTCAAAGGTAATCGGCATACCTACGGGTTACGGAATTTGTACTCATTTTTATAATGAAATGAATGGATTAGTGCCCGAAAATGCGGCGAAAATATGTAGTATTTGTGATTATATTGCAATGAAACTTGCGGGTATTACAAAACCGTTGGTTCACATTTCACTGGCACATAGTTTCGGAGCTTTCGATATAGAAAAAAGCACTTTTGATATAAAAAAGCTCAAAGATTTAGTCAATATTGATTTTTTGCCTGAAACAACTTGTGAGAATAAGATTTTAGGTCAATATAAGGGTGTTCCCGTGTCTGTTGCCATAGGTGATAATCAGGCAAGTTTTATCGCTTGTGCCGTTGATGATGAAACATTGCTTGTAAATTTCGGAACGGGCAGTCAAATCTGTGCTGTGTGCCAACAAACAAAATATGTTGGAAATTGTGAATTGAGACCGCTGATAGACGGCAAAAAAATTCTTTGCGGTGCGGCACTTTCAGGTGGCAAATCGTACGCTCTTTTAGAGCGTTTTGTACGGTCACTTGTGGGGATGGAATACTCACAGTATGCACGCATCAATGATCTTGCAAAAACAGCCTATGACAAAAAAATCAAACCGCTAAATGTTGAAACACTGTTTTACGGGAAACGTTCCAACAGTACCATTCGGGGGAGTATTACGGATATTGACTCAACGAATTTTACCCCGGAAGCATTTGCTCTTGGCTTTGATTACGGAATGGCAAAAGAATTATATGATTTCTATGTTGAAATGCCAGTAAAAGTCAATAAAATCGTGGCATCCGGTAACGGAATCAGAAAAAATGAAACGCTTAAAAATGTTGTGGGTGATATGTTTGGCTTGCCGCTTTATTTATCGAATATTAAAGAAGAAGCCGCAACAGGTGCGATGCTTTTCGGTGCTTTGAGCGCAAAAATAATAGATGATATAACTCATTTTGTAAAAAGAGGAAATTTGTTATGAAAAAAATTGCGTTTAATTATTCGGGTGATGTTTCGGGAAAAGGGTTTGCTATTCAACAAATTGATGGCGAATTAAACTTTAAACTATTTTACGATTTTCGTGAAAATCCACTTGTTTTAACTGCAAACGTCACTATGGGCGATAAAATCGAGCTGAAGCTATGTTCTTACCGTATTGAACTTTATGTGAACGGCAAAATGGTTGATGAAGAGTGGCCTTGCGGAAACTGTCTTGCCGAATTTGGCGAAGGTTTTACCGTTACCGATGAAGCCGATATTGAGGTTGAGGAACCCGCCGTTATTTCAACCTTTGAAACTGCGGAGGGATGGAAACCGGAAGAAAATGTTTTTGTTGGTGATTGTATGCCTTATGTTGATAAGGACAGGTATCATGTTTTGTACCTAAAAGACCGACATCACCATGACAGTAAATGGCATTTGGGTGCCCATCAGTGGAGCCATATTTCAACCTCTGATTTTGTTACATGGCAGGTGCATCCTTTGGCTGTTGGAATTACAGACCCTTTGGAGGGTTCAATCTGCACAGGCTCGTGGATAAAATACAATAATACGCATTATCTTTTTTATACGATTCGCATGGCAGATGGGTCTGCGGCACAGATCAAAAGAAGTATCAGCACGGACGGGTATCACTTCAAAAAGGATGACAGTTTTTGCTTTACGCTCAGTAATAAATATGATATGCCAAAAGCCCGAGACCCAAAGGTCATTTGCGATTCAAACGGATTGTTTCATATGTTTTTAACTACTTCTCTTATGGAAGAACAAAAGGGATGCTTGGCGCATCTTATTTCAACGGATCTAAACTCTTGGGAAGAACTTTCAGAACCGCTTTATGTCAACAATGACAGCCGTCAGCCGGAATGTCCCGATTATTTCAAATACAAGGATAAGTATTATTTACTCTTTAGCATCAAAGGAAATGCTCAGTATCGTTATTCCGATAAAGAGTTTTCCGATTGGCAAATACCCATAACAAAAGAAATCCCCTGTTATTCCGTTCCGAAAGCTGCCGTGTGGAATGAAAAACTCATTTTCACCGGATTTAACGGCGGAGGAAAATACGGAGGCACTATGACATTCAAAACCGCAGAAACCGATGAAAATGGCGAGTTTGTGTACAACGAGTGAATTGACAGTGCGCAAGGGACGGTTCGATAGTGTTGTCCCACCTTGACAACACGCCTGAGTGGCTCACCATTAATACAGAACGGCAAGCTGATTGGGGCAATTACGCACGTTTTGGTCGATGATCCCACCACCGGCTATGCCATATTTGCCGAAAATATGCTTGAAACAGCACAGTCAGTGGCGAATGAAAATAAACTGAAAGAAGTCTCGTAAAATTGGCTCTCCTTGTGTAAAGGAGGCTGGCACGGCATTGCCGTGACGGGAGAATTGTGAAACTATATAATAAATAATAAAACAATCTCTCAGTCAGCTTCGCTGACAGCCCTCCTTTACACAAGGAGAGCCTTTTTATACAAAAATATCTTGTCAAAAACAAATGTATAGTGCCTTTGTTCCCTCGACATCGGATAATGTTGTGTGTGTGTTATGCCGCGCGAGGGCGAGATGTACAGCGCCGAGCACGCATTGGGAAGAATGAAAGCGGAAGGACTGCTCTCCGATGTGACGACCGAGTGTTACAATTATGAGGCGGCATGGAGCAACGGTGCGGAGCTGGATAAAGAGCTCGTTGAAGCGGTCGGCAGTGCAGACTATCTTATCCTCGGTTTTTTCCAGACACCGGAAACATTGCAAGATCCCGATTACATAAGAAACACCGTTTTTGATGAGATCCTGCAATATGCAAAGACGGATAAAATTGCAATTATCTGGGAATATCTGCCCTACAAAACGGAAAAGTACAGTAGCGAATATCCGTGCTTCGTAATATACAATTCCGTCGGAACGGCTCAAAAAGACGTTGGAGCCGAAATATACACCGACAAATACGGCCCGGCAATCCCGGCGGCTATGAAAGCCATATTTGGAAAGGCAAAAGCGTGACTTGCGTATCTCTTTTTTACTCACTGCCTATGCAAATCCGGAGCCGTTTCTCGGGGCGTTCTCAAGATGGTTTTTCCGGAGCCCAAGCTATATAGACATAAGAATCCCTCCTATGTGAAATTGGATTTCGACATAGGAGGGATTACCTCTTATATAAAATTTACTGTGAGAATTTTATAAACAGTATCAAAATCGTATCATTTTGACCTTGAAACTCTGAAAAACGCCGTATTTACGGGCTTTTTCGGGGTTCGTTTATTATTCCCACTCGATGGTGCCGGTCGGCTTCGGGGTGAGGTCGTACAGCACGCGGTTGACCCCCGCGACCTCCGCGGTGATGCGCGCGGTAATGTGATTGAGCACCTCATACGGGATCGGCTCGATCGACGCGCTGGTCGCGTCCTTGGAGTTAATTGCCCGGATGATGACCGGCCACGCATAGGTGCGCTCGCCGTTCGCAATGCCGGTGGATTTGA
>CALCRH010000177.1 GCA_937894515.1 uncultured Clostridia bacterium
CGACATGGGATGCGCCTGTTAGTATTATTACCATCTTTACCTCACCAAATTCAAATTTATCTCTTCTTAATAGGATGCCTGATTACTGTCTTCCACTTCTCCGGAGCAGCTTTTCTCGCATCAGAAAGATAGATTTCATGATGAAGTCGGGCGTCTGAGAAGTCATTTTCATATCCGTTTTCAGCAATAAATCGATTCATTATTTCTACCGTAGCCGGTTCATTATCGAATGGACCAATGTGCATAATCTGAACACAAAGGCCTTCATCTATTGTCAGAAACTCTGCACTGCTGCAATCCATCTTTTTCTTTTTTGATGCTGTTTCAACTGCCCAGTCAAAGTCTTTTTCTGTAATGAAGTCTGGAAGACGGATTACGGAGATCCAGCAAAAAGTACTTTTATCCGAATAGTCTATGCCATCTACGCCCTCCTGCCACCAGAAGCCTTCAAGCGGAGGAACGACATAATCAAAAAATCCTTCGATACGATAGTCGGTCTTGTAGCTCATCTTCAGCGTATAAGCAATTGCATACAACACACTAATAGCCTGCTGATATGCGCCATCTTCTTCATTTGGGTCACCTTTGCCACGCACAGCAATATAGTTCGCCTTTGGGACAGTCACGATTTCAGGCTTGTTTTTGGGCATATAAAATTCCTTGTATTCTTTCTTGAAATCAAACGCCATAGTATTTACCTCTCGTTATTGTATCACTCTGCTTTATCGGTCTCAGCAAAGAAATTTTCACATAAAGAAATGAATTCTTCCATATTGCTCATCATTGCAGGATGCCCGTCATGCTCAAAGATATGTGACTTAGCCATACAAGTCTTGCTGCAGATGTTCCTGAAAAGTTCCTCATAATGACCTTTGGGGAACATCTCATCTTCCGCACTGCCTGTAAGGAGAAGCTTCACTTTCAGATCTTCTATGGGTTTATGGAAGAATGATCCGATTGTCTTAGCATGAGCAACCACTGCTTCCGTATCTGCATCAATAATGCTTGAGGCAGTGTTCCCGTGCAATAGTAGCAACGGTTTTCCTGAGCCTTCTATCGTGTAATATATTCTTTTGTTGTCGAAGTCAAAATAGCTCATCGTAATACCTCTGCAAATCCTATTTGTAGTACTTGTCGATACCGCCGAACCCAACTATCATCTTGTTTTCTCTCGTCTTTGATAGAAAACTGTTCAGCCGCTTCTCAAATTCTTCCGGACGCTTTCTCGCCGCATCAATATAAGCAATTCTGATTCGCTTGTATGGTTCCGAAAACTCCTGAAAGTTTCTCCATGCTGTCTCATCCTCTCGGATAACAGCAAGTATATCTTCCGGATAAACAAATTCTTTTTCTATGATATCAGCTACAGTCGGGCGTATTTTCGGATGAATCATTCCTTTTTGGTCAAGCCAGATCAGCCGCTCAATGTTCGGTCTTGAATAATAGCTGAAATCTTTTCTTGGGGTAAAACGTCGCACACCATACTTTTCGTCAATGTGTCCGGTAGTACTGTCGATCCATCCGAAGCAAAGTGCTTCTTCCACGGCATCATTATAGGACAGGGCCGGTTCTCCGGAACCCTTTGTCGGAAAAACAAACCATATCTCCGTCTTTGTCTCAAAGTTTTCAGAGAGCCATTTTCTCCACTCGTTCCGATCACTTGTATAAAATGTTTCTTTTACTTTCATTTCTTCTTCACAACAGGAAGTTCTTCATACATAGCCTGCAGTAGATCTTGTAAAAAATCTTTGTTATCTACATCTTCTACAAGCAGCATTTCTTTGCCGCCTTCATACGGCAGTTCCATCTTTGCATCCGGCAGCATTGCCACCGCTGTTTTAACCGGCTTTACCAGAAAACTGTCATCGTAAATTCCACCGACAATTTTACCATTGTAATAAAGGATGTATTCGCCCATCATTGCCCTGTACGACATGCCATTTAAGCCGGAAAGTTGATCTATTATAAAGTTCAAGTATTCTTTGCTTGATGCCATGCTTCTTCTCTCCCAGGACTGTAATCTTCAAGTCTCAATACGATTTTCATACTATTTCCCGGCGTTTCTCAGCTTCTCCCTGATGCACGAATCATACTCCGGTTTTTACATCAAAACCCGCAAAACCGCTTGAAATCAAAGGATTTTCAGCACATTACTTCGCAATTCTCGACAGCAATACGACATTCTCCACGTGCCTCGTAGCAATGAGATTGATGTTTTTGCTCCTTGTCACGACCGTTCTCGTTAATGGAAACATATCAAAGCCATTTTGCGTTTGCGGGAACAAATCAAGAAACTACTCGTTTGTGGGAATATATCATTGATTATCCGTTATTTCCCAATGACCGCTGTAACCACTTCCTACATATTTTACATTTGGCATTTTTTCAATATGTCGTTTTATTGTTTTTGAGCTGACATTCAATATTGATGC
>CALCRH010000178.1 GCA_937894515.1 uncultured Clostridia bacterium
AAATGAGCAGCGGCCCTGCCGCCAACGACCGCCACGAGCAGAATGACCGCACTCTTGATATGATCTCTTATCATACTTTTACGGCAATCTCATAAAGCCAATCTGTCTGGCAATTTCGTTTCTTCAATCTTCCGTCCGCGTCAAGTTCATCCGCTGTGACACTCTATTTCTCCGTGGCAGAAAGATCCTTTTGGATGTCACCCAAGCGTTCTTTGCTTTCCTTGACTTCCTTTCTTAAGTACTCCAAACGATATTGTGCCTCATCCGAAAGACCTTGCTCGTCAATCGCCGCAATTCGGCTCCGAATATCGTCAAAAGTGGAAATCCGTCGTTCAAACGCAACCCGATCAATTCCCGAGAGAAAGACATGGTACTTCTCTTTGTCCCTTTTAGCCCGCCAATAGTCGTTGTTGAAACGACAATCGTCGGACCGCCGGAATTCCTCCTGCAAGGGACAAACCTTGTCGGCGTATGAATAACTGGCACGCCAGCCCCTGTCACCAGACTGATCAATCTTTACCAGCAATTCAGCCCACTTCAGATAAGCGATATTGACAAACGACTCGGGCAGAGAGGACAAAGCCTCATGCAACTTGGCCAAACCGACCTCATTCGGATTCCGCTCAACAACGTCAAAAGCCGCAGGCATGATCTCACATGCTTTCATAAAGCCGTTGAAAATTTCAGTCATTTTCTGTCCTGACACCTCGCAATTTGGCATACCACTCCATTTGGCGACAGATGAAATGAGATTCCCGTCTGCATCAAGGATCCTGCAGCACGGCCAGCAGGTTGAACGTTCCCACGGACACTCGGCAGACTCAGACCCGAAGCCCTTCACATGAACAAAGACGCAATGTTTTGAAAGGGATTTCAAGAAGTAAGAACTGCCCGAAAATGTGTCGCTGCGCGAACAAGGCATATTGTAAACGAACATCCATAAGCCGAGTTCCTTGGCCTTACGCTGTGCCTCTGCTGGGTTCGTAAACACCGGTAGTTCAGTTTGTGAATCTCTGTGCGGAACAACAATCTTCTGACGCGGCTGCGCAGATGTCAACAACCGCCGAGCCGATATTGCCTGTGCCGATAACGCCGACGGTCTTTATATCCTCTGCAAGCGGCAGGACACCGTTGTTCTTCTCACGCTTCTTTTCGAGGATGCTGACCGTATATGTTTTCTGCAGAAGCGCATCACCGATGTACTTCTCGTTGGTAAGGATCTGCTTAAGGTTCGACTCATGCCATCGCCTATAGGTGAAGGCTGATGTCGTTCTCCCCGGTGGCGATATAGTGAACGATCATACCGTCAGAAAATGTAAATGTTTTGTAATTTTTTGAAAAGGCCGTGGTTTTTTGCCCTTTCCCAGTGGCTATAGGGTGAGAGGATTTTTTTATCTGTGTCAGGAAACAGCACTTGCCACCGCCTATGGGTAGAGATCATTAAAGATTTTTTGACAGAGGGGATTTTTGACTATTCTCACCGCCTATGGGTAGAGAATACTTTTTCAGTTCCTGATGGTAGAAACGGGTCTTTGCCAATGGCTATATATTGAGGGCGTTGAATGATGTTCCCGACAAAAGATTTTGGCGTTTGCCACCGCCTATGGATGAAAGACTTGAAAAGGAACTTAATCACATGACGGATTTTGCCTTCTCCCACCGCCTATAGGTAGAGGCTTTTTCTGCTCTGCCATCATGGATGATCCCATCCATGTGACCGAGAAGTGGTCGTCCGCGAGACCTGGAAGTGGCCGTTCGTGCGACCGGGAGATGGGTGTCTGTGCGACCGGGAAATGGGTGTTCGTGCGACCAAGAAAGGGGTCAACTTTAGACCGACATTAGACCTAAGCGGAGACCATCCGCATGTTACAACAAGCTATCAAAGAAATTCATGCTTTGCCATGAGGAAGGAGTGTCAGATGAACAAAATGTACAGCCGCAAGGAAGCTGCGGCAATGCTCGGAATCAGCGTGTCCACGTTGGACAACGCAAGGAACGCCGGTGAGATTTCCTATGTTCAGTTCGTGCCCGGAGGCTGCGTCTTTTTCACAGATGACAGCCTGAATGAATATATAGCCGGCTGCACTCACCGGGCCAAAAGGAAACCGAAAAGCACAAGGGACAACGAGAGGAGGTACCGCCATGAGTAATGAAAACGAGAAACTTTCCCGTAAGCTGTATTTCGATGAAGGTGGTCAGCTTCATACCGGCAATCTTTCCGCGTACTGGATACCGGAGTTGACAGTCTGCGAAGTAATCCACGGTACCGTTTACACCGCTACCGGAAGCTACGAAGGCGAAGAAAGCTTTGTGAAAAAGCTGGAACGGATCACTGCCAGACAGCTTTCAGAAAACAGGGAGACAAGCTATGAAGAATGATTTGAACTGTGATATTATGGATGCGGCAAATCCTGTCATGACAGATGCCCCTGTTTTGAAGGAGGAAACAGAAATGTCAGGGGCAAAAGGAAACAAAATCACAGCTCTTTATTGCAGGCTTTCCCAAGAGGATGAGCGTTCCGGCGAATCACTGTCCATCGAGAATCAGAAAAGTATCCTGCTTTCATATTGCAAGGAGCATCATTTTCCGAATCCGGTATTTTTCGTGGATGACGGCGTGAGCGGTACGACATTTGACCGACCGGGTTTTCAGGCAATGCTGAAAGAAATCGAGGGAGATCATGTCAGCGTTGTGCTGAGCAAAGACCTTTCCCGTATGGGAAGAAATTCATCGCTTCTCGGACTGTATACGAACTTTACTTTTCCGCAGCACGGCGTCCGCTATATTGCCATCAACGACAATTACGACACCGCCGATCTGAACAGCGTGAACAACGATATGGCGGGAATCAAGAACTGGTTCAACGAGTTTTACGCCCGCGATACCAGCAGGAAAATCCGTGCCGTTCAGAAGTCAAGAGGAGAACAGGGAATTCCGCTTACCACCAATATTCCTTACGGATACAGGAAAGATCCGGAGAATCCGAAACATTGGGTTATTGACCCGGAGGCAGCGGAAGTCGTAAAACGCATCTTCGATATGTGTATGCAGGGACGAGGGCCGAGCCAGATTGCAAAGCAGCTTGAGAAAGACAAAGTTCTTACGCTTACGGCATACAAAATCAGTATTGGCATAAGCTCAACACACGCAGCGCCGGAGAATCCTTATCGTTGGAGTGACAGTACCATTGCAAATATTCTGGAGCTTCGGGAATACACCGGCTGCACGGTCAATTTCAAGACCTACACCAATTCGATCTGGGACAAGAAGCAGCGGGAAAACCCTGTCGAAAAGCAGGCAATATTTCCGGATACCCATGAACGCATAATCGAAGATGATGTGTTTGAGAAGGTTCAGGAAATCCGCGAGCACAGGCATAGACAAACCCGTACAGGAAGAAGCAGTATGTTTTCTGGACTGGTATTCTGCTCGGACTGCGGAGCCAAAATGAATTTCTGTTCCACCAACAACTACAAGGAATCCGGCGCGTATTTTGAATGCTCGGAGCATTGGAAGGATCGGAGCAAGTGCAAGGCTCACTACATCCGGGAGGCCGTTCTTGAAAAGTTGGTGCTGAAACACATGCAGGCCGTTACGGATCATATCCTTCGGTATGAAGATCATTTCCGTAAAACCATGTTGGAGAAGCAGCTTGTCGAGGGACAGAATGTCATTCAGGGGCTCCGGAAGCAGCTTGAACGGGACGAGAAACGTATCTCAGAGCTAAAGCGGCTGTTCATCAAGATTTATGAGGACAATGCCGGAGGCAAGCTCAACGACGAAAGATTTTATCTTATGAGCCAGAGCTATGAGACAGAGCAGAAAGAGCTTGAAGCAGAGGTAGTATCGCTGCAGAACAAGATCGAACAGCAGGAAAAGCATACCGAAGGAATTGAAAAGTTTATTCGGACTGCAAAACAGCATGTAGGGATAGAAAAGCTGGACGCTTATGTGCTCCACGAATTGATCCAGGGAATCTATGTGGATGCTCCGGACAAATCCAGCGGCAAGCGTAAACAGCACATTCACATCAAGTACGATGGAGTGGGGTTCATCCCTCTCAGTATGCTTAGAAATGAGGAAACGGCGTGACTGAAGTCACGCCGCCAATCCTCGGAAATGCTGAAA